>JALZUT010000015.1 GCA_023300575.1 Olleya sp. | reverse complement strand
CCTAAATTAACTAGGATACTTGTCCATAATAGCAACTTGCGTTTGGCGTGTTGGTCTTCTTTTTTTAAGAGCCTTCCAATAGTATAATCTACTAAAGAACTAAACACTATTAAGGATAAAAAACGCCAATCCCACCAACCATAAAACACATAACTAGCAACTACCAATAAGACATTTTGAAACTTTAAGTTTTTAGCTGTAACAAACCAATACAGTATAAACACTATTGGTAAAAAGACAGCAAAATCTAGCGAGTTAAATAGCATTTATGCAGAGTAGTTTAAAGGTTTTAAATTTTGTTTTTTAGTAATAGTCTCTTGCTTTACTGGTTGTCTGTATTTTAATATACGTGGTAATTTAAATAATGTAGAAAAAACAACAAAAACAAACGCTTTAAAATACGTCCAATCTTTTAAAGCGTACTTATTAAAATTATGCCATAAGGCTTTCATTATTTTTAAAAATGGTTTTGGATAATAAACCAAATAGTAACGAATCGTGTTTTTTAACTGTCGCTCAAACCTAAAGTAATTACGACCTTGTCGTTTTCGTTGCTCGACATCTAAACGATGGTTTACTTTTATATTGGGTTGGTATAATATATCACATCCTAAGGCTAAAACTTCTATAGCTAAAGCAGACTCTTCTCCATAAATATCTATCCAAACAGGAAAACCATTTGTTGCATCATAGATTTCTTTTTTAATAGCAAATCCACAACCAACAAAGTCTTTTGTAAAATGTGATTCTAACGTTTTTGAATGTGCTAACGCTTTTATATCTGTTTTAAACAAACCTCTTACTTCCTGAAATGCAATAATACCAAGCGTTTTATTTTTATTAAAAGCGTACTCTATAGATTCAATAAAATCAGGACTTATAGGATGTGCATCATCATCTAAACCAATAAAAATCTGTCCTTTTGCTTTTTTATATAAGGCGTTTCTAGCAGGAGAAGCACTAACACTTTGTTTGGAAACCGTCCAATTTGCCCAATTAAAATGATTGATGATTGCTTCGGTTTTAGAACAACCATCAACAAATACCAACACCTCATGGATAGATAAATCCATAATTGCTTTCAACTTATTTAAAGTTAAAGCTAAATGCTCTGGTCTATTTTTAGTGACTATTAAAAACGAAATTTTCATCTATATAGGTTCCGAATACACGGTTTTATAAAGTGCTTGTATTTTGGGTTGCAATGTAGCACGATTATACTGTTTTTGCATTAAATTGACATTAAAATATTGTGCTTGTTGTCTAAGTGCTTCATTTTTTAAAGCAGTTTCTATATGTAAAGCTATTTGGTTTTCGTCTAAAGGATTACTAATCAATAATCCATTTTCACCATTTGTTATAACTTCTTCTGTAACGTGTCCTGGATTAGATTGAATTGGAAATGCACCCATTGACATGGCTTCTAACAATGCGTTTGGCATACCGTCGGAAATACTATTAGCAATGTGTATACAACTTTGCCCCATTACTGCTAACAAATCTATATTTTGAATAAAGGTATGTCTAGAATAAATAGTGATGCCTAATGCGCTTAATTTTTTAGAGGCTTTTATTTGCTGCTGTATGTTATCATCTGCACTATAAATAACAATATGTTTGTTTAGCAATAGGTTTTTTGAAACCAATTGTAATGCTTCTAATACTTTAGACGCTTTACCTACACCATCATCATAGCCTTTTATTAAAATAAGTGGTCGTGTATCAAAGGTTTTAATCTTTGTGGTGTCGTTTGTTAATCCTCCATTACCAGGAAACACACCTAAAAATTGATTTTTAAACCCATTTTTAGTTGCCAATTTATGGTCGCGCTTACAGTCTGTTATTAAATAATTAGCACGCTTGTAAAAGCGTTGTAATTCAGTTTTTAAAACTCCTAGTTCTTCAAAATAAAACACGTCACTTCCCCAAGAGGAGTAGATAAGCGGAGTTTTATTTTCTTCCATAGTTGGTAGAATAGGTAATCCTGACAATTGCATTTCAAAACAATGCACAACGTCTGGCTGTATGCTGTCAAATGCGTTTTGAAACGCTTTTGACACGCTGTTTTCATTATATTTCTGAATGGTTTTATATAGTTTTGGTAGTCTTTTTTTAATAGTACTTCTAAACGGAAAATCCCATTTTAATTTCCACCCTTTTAGTTGTGTGACCCATTCTATTTTAGGCGATTTTGGTCCACCATCAGTCACATCAAACCAATAGACGTCATGTCCTGAGTTTTCCAATTGGTTTACCCATTGAAAAAAGTGGTGGTTTGGTATGGCGACGGTTAGGATTTTCATTATATTATTTAATCAATTAATGTTTTAATTAAATCTAAATATTGCGTTCTTATTGATGCAATTGAATTGTTTGATACATATTTCTTTCGGACTTGTTGTCTTATTTTTAATCGCTCTGTTTTAGTTAGCTTTTCTATTGCATCAATAGTATTTTGTAAATCATGTTCTACGTCGTGAGAAAACCAAAAATCGTTTTCTGTATCTTCCATACGTTCTGGCATTGCACCTACTTTTGTAGAAATTATTAATTTACCAGCTGCCATAGCTTCTACACCTACAATTGGTCCTCCTTCTTCAAAAGAAGGAATAATAAACACGTCTATTTTATCAAAAAAATCAGGAAGTTGAGTAGGCTTTAATTCACCTAAATAAACACTGTTTGTATTATCCTCTGTTAGTGTAATAACATCATTTAAAAAAGGCCCATTTC
This sequence comes from Olleya sp., assembly GCA_023300575.1. Lineage (GTDB taxonomy): Bacteria > Bacteroidota > Bacteroidia > Flavobacteriales > Flavobacteriaceae > Olleya. Next base: position 8,008 of record JALZUT010000015.1, on the reverse strand, counting down.
CAGCAAGTATCAACTTTTTATTGTTTTTTGAAAATACTTTTATCAAACTATTAATACCTTTTTCTTCACTAAATCGACCTAAAAACCCATAAATCAAATCTTTGTTTTCTTTTACTTTTAAGGCTAATAATTTGTTTTCTAAAACAGTTGTTTGGTCAATATTCCAAACTTTTATATCAAGCTTGTTTTTAACGGAATTAGCATTTTGTTTGGAATGTGCTAAAACATTAAAACTATATGTTTTACCCAATAGAAAACTAGGTGTTGATTTTATTTTTCCAGTCAATATAAATAATAGAGGGATCTTATCTTTTTCTGAAAACTCAATAATCTGTTTTAACCATTTACCAGTAATTTCATCACTATAGATTATAAGATCTGTTTGTTTTAAAAATTGGTTAATAGTTTTTACACCTAAAACTTCAAAATTGAAAAATGGATTTGAGAGTTTATTTTTTATAAAAAAATAAGCAGGTTCTTTCCTTTTATAAATCGCTTTTGTTAATGAAGCTGTAAGCTTTAAAAACACATTTTTATTATAAACGTTTTGGCTTAATGTACTCCATTGATTGCTTGACAAGTTATTTAAAGCAACAGAGCTTTTTGTCATTAAAGTTGTAGACAAGACATTAATCGTATAGTTGTCTTTTAAAACATTTGCTAATAAATTAGTCATGACTTCTCGACCTCCAAAATCTACTATTGGACCAATAATTAAGATGCTTCTTTTTTTCATTGTTAAGAATTCAATCTGATGGACACTGCTATTATTTAAATTTTAACGCTCTTTTCTCTACTAAAAACCAAGACAAATACCCAAACACTATTGAAAGAATTAATGAGTAAACAGCTAAATTTATGGTATTCAATTTAAAAAACCACATTAAAAGTTGTTGAATAAAAAAACTATAGATATAAATACCATAAGATGCATCGCCAAGTTTACCAAAATCCTTGATCCCTTTTATTGGCGTGTATCCTAAAACGATTATGAACATTGAGAAAACAGCATGTTTTATTGAGTTATAAAAATTAAAATATAATGCTAAAGTCATGATTACAATCAAGCCAAATAATAATGAGTTGCTTTTATATTTTTCGAATTTTAGAGATGCCAATAAACTACCAACAATAAAGAAGTTACCTAAGTTTAAAATATGATACCCTTGCATACCCAATATTGAAGATCCCGAAAATCGTGCAATAAAAAACAGATATAATACACTACATAACAAAAAGGCTGATGCTAATAAAAACACCAATAGTTTTTGTTTTGTTTTAATAAAAAACAAAAGAGAAATCACGATATACAATGTAAATTCGTACCTAATAGTCCATAATGAACCGTTGATTGCCTTATAATGGTTTGTGTCAAAAACACCTTCTATAACACCTTGAAAACCATACAAACTTATATTATTAGGAAAGTAACTGAGATAGGTTGTATTATTTAAAATAGAACCTAATCCTGAGTAAATAAATGGCACAATAACCAAGGTAATGAGTAACAAAACTAATAATGCAGGAAATAATCTGAGGATTCTTTTTTTATAATATTGAAAGATACTTTTACTTCTCTGCATACTCTGAAAAATAAAGAAACCACTAATTACAAAAAAGCCTGCTAAACCTATTTGCGCTAATACTATTTGCCCATTTGTTATTTTATAAATCCATTGCTCTGTTTCGTCTACTCCAGATAATGGATAAGCATGCGATAACACTACAAAAACTGCAAATAGAAATCTTAAAAAGTCAAAATTGTTAGCTTTACGCATTTACATGATTCATTTAAAACAAGTATTCACTAAAATTTTTTAGGCTTATTAATCATAAATTTAAGCAGATAAAAATAACGTTTAAACACGTAAAACGTATCTACTACAACTGCTTTTACAATATTAAAAAGCGACATAAATAAACCTTTATTAGCGTTAGCTAAAGTGACCTCTTCATGCCACAATTGATAATTACCAACCACATCATTTTTAAATCTAAAAAACAATTGTTTTTTGGTTCTGCTAATTTCATAACTAAAAATTGAAGGTACAAAACTGATATCAAAACCTGCTTTTAAAACACGTGTGGTCCACTCTTTATCTTCAAAAGTGGCAACATCTTCTTTAAATTTATGTTGCTGCCAAACCGTTTTACTAAAGGCAGAACCTGAAAATATTAGACCAGATTTATTTGGATCTTCGTTAGCTGATATGTTGTTAATGTAATTTCTGTAATCGTTTTGACTATGCAAACACCTTAAACCTGCAAGGTTTGGATTACTATTAAATTTTTGCTGAATCAGTTTAAAAAAATCATGACTTACAGGATAAGAATGTGCACTAAACATTACAACTATTGATCCTTTAGCCTCTTTTGCACAAACATTTGCACTACCTCCAAAACTAAAGTTTTTAATGGTGACTAATCGTGCATTGTATTGTTTTACAATTTGTGCTGTATTATCGGTGGATAGATTATCTAAAACAATAACCTCTGCAATATCATTACTGTAACGTTCCTTAAGGTTTTTTAATGAAAACGCTAAAGCTTTGGCTTGGTTTTTTGTTCTAATAACTACTGAAATCATTGGTTATTATTTTTTAAATAGTTTTTTAATAATCGAGCAGGTTTTGTGATTGCTCTAGCAATTCTGTACTCTGCTGATTTTTTTATTTTAGCTAAGCTGACACGTGTTGCATTTTGCTCACGAAACATAACTGTCATGCAATTATCAAAATCGTCTATATATAATTCTTTATGCTTTTTTACAATGTATTCTTTATTTTCTTCAAAATGATTGTTAATAGTATCTACTAACATAGATTGCTTTGCTTTTCTGTAATAAAATAAAAACTCTTCTTCTATTTTATAATGCCAACCTAATTTGGTAATGGACAACCAAAACTCCCAATCTTCAAACCCTTTTTTCATGTTTTCATCATAACCTCCAACAGTTTTCCAACAAGATTTTCTGTATAAAGACGTCGCTACTAATTGATTGACATATAATAGCCATTTATAATTATCGCCTTTTGGTTTTAGTTGATACGTTATATTATCGATGCTGTCTATAAAAAATTTACTGTAGCAAGATACAATTGCTAGTTTTTTATTTTGATATAAAACAGGGACTGTTTTATTTAGGTAGTCTTGATGTATTAAATCGTCTGCATCTAATGGTAAAATAAATTCGCCTTTAGCTATTTTTATTCCAGCATTTCTAGCACTTGATAAACCACCATTTTGCTTTTCTAAATAAATAAACCTATCATCTTTTGCACACCATTTCTTGGCTACTTCTGCTGTATTATCTGGGCTTCCGTCGTTAACAATAATGCATTCCCAATCTAAAAAGGTTTGACTTAACACAGAACCCAAAGACGCTTTTAAGTAATGTGCTTGATTATAACAGGGAACAATTATGGATACCTTTTTTGTCATTACTTATTTATTAAAAACTCTTTTAATTAGTTTAAAAGGAGCTAAAATAGTGTTTCCAATTTTAGTTTCTATAGCGTTTATAGCTTTTGCATTATCGCTTCGTAATCTACTATTTTGATATAATAGATGTTTTGAAAACCCTTCAAAATTTTGAAGATATACGTTTTTGTGTTTATTAAAAATATATTCTCTTAACGTATAATCATGAAACTTGATCGCGTTTTTGTCTCTCGAGTTCTTTTTTGTTCTGTATTTAAAAAGTGGCTCTTCAATAATATGCATGGATTTCCCCTCTTTTAAAATGTTAATCCAAAACTCCCAATCTTCATAGCCATTTAGCATACTTTCGTTATAACCAGAAACTGCTTCCCAAGCTGTTTTTCTGAATAAACAAGATGCAATACCATTATTTTGGACTAAAAAATCAGTCAACTTTCCACCTAAAGGTTTATTTATTTTAGGATTAATTTTATTACCAATAAAATCTTTATAATAGCATCCAACGACTGCAATTACAGTATCACTCTCTATTATGTTTATCGCTTTTTCGATAAACGTTGGCTCAAAAACATCGTCTGCATCTAAAGTTAAAATATAATCTGTTTTAGCTAAATTAATTCCAATATTTCTAGCAACACTAACCCCTTGATTGCTTTGGTAAACAACCTTAACGTCGTCATGCTTAATAGTTTCTAATATGGCTTTAGTTGTTTTATCAGAACCATCATCCACAACAATTATCTGATCGGGTTTTAAAGTTTGATTTAAAACAGACTGTATGGCCTCATTAATAAATTGACCATCATTAAAACAAGGTATTACTACAGTAACGTTGCTATTAGTTTTCATTTTTTTTAATGCTTATAAATAAAAGAAAATAAGGTTTTACGCAATCTAACAATTGGAAAATATTTAATGCTTAACATAGAAAACAACAATTTAGGAAATTTAAACATCAACCTAAACCAGTAGCTAATATGGCTAATCAATCCTTCTTTTTGTTTAAACTTAAACACCCAAAGCGCATCTACTAAAGCTTCTATTTTATTTATTTTAATGTTGTTTTTAAAACACCAATCAATTACAGATTCAAAACACTTTGGCGTGTATCTTTTATAAATGTCATCTTTATTAAAAATATTATCGTCGTGTATACCTCTTAAAGCTACTGGATTTTCAATATTACTTGGCAACATACGACATTGTAAAGCCATTTTGAAAATAATATCTGTGTCTTGTGTTACAATTAGCTCAGGATTCATTAATCCAATCGTATCAAACGCTTTGCGCTTAATTGTAATTCCGTTTAAATGTAAAAAACCATATTTACTTTTAACAATACCATCAAATAAGTTTTCAGGCTTTAGTGTTTTGGTAATCGTATTGAGTTTAAAATGCTTTTCCTCGTTTGGTTTAATGCCTCTATAAAAATAAAAACCTACAGCATTATAAACGCCATCTATTGCTTGGTCTTTTACTATTGTTTTATCTAAACTAAATCTGTTTTCTAAATAAAAATCATCTGCATCTAAAAAAGCAATGTAATTTGATGTTGCTTTTTGGATTCCTAAATTACGTGTTGCTCCTCTTCCTTTATTTACACCATTTTCATGCTGAAATATTTTAATGCTATTATACTTCTTTTGAAGCGTTTTCAACACCTTTAAACTGTTATCTCTACTTCCATCATCAACCACTACAATTTCAGTTACTTCTGGTTGTATCAAAACCGACTGAATTGTTTTATCAATAAAGTCTTGTACATTATACGTTGGTATGATTACAGATAAAGTAAAATCCATTATTCAGCTTGTTTATACATAAATGAAAATAGTGTTTTTCTATATCTTACTAACGGAAAATATTTTACGGTTAGATATGTAAATAACGTACTAGTCATATTTACTGTTAAGTAAAACCAATAACTAATCTTTTTTAAAATTGAATGGGTTTGTCTGCTTTTTAAGATCCAAACTTTTTCAATGATACGTTCTATATTTTTAATTTTAATGTTGTTTTTTGTACTCCAAAATGCAATAGACTCAAACAATTTAAGATTGTATTCTTCATACAGCTCTTGGTTATTAAATACATTGTCATCGTGTACACCTCTCATGGCAACTGGTTGTTCAATTAAACCAGGGACTAAGATGCATTTTAATGCCATTTTCCAGATTAAATCTGTGTCTTCTGTTACTACTAACGCACTATTAAAAAGACCCGTTTTATTAAATACTGATTGTTTAACTGTTAATCCATCAATAGAAAAATAGCCAAAACTACCAGATAACAAGGTTTTAAAAAGGTCTTCAGACACTATTGCATTGCTTACTGTTGTTAATTGCAAACGTTGCTTCTCAACTAAAGAGCTTTCTTTATAAAAATGAGCTCCAATTGCATTGTAAACTCCTTCAACAGAATGGTCTTCTTCAAATTTTAGTTGATCGTTTGTAAATCTGTTTTTTAAATAGAAATCGTCTGCATCTAAAAAAGCGATAAAGTTTGAAGTTGCTTTTTGGATACCCAAGTTTCTAGTTTCTGATCGCCCTTTATTTTGTTTGTTTTTATGATGAAATACTTTTATGCGTTCATCTATATTCTGAAACTCTTTTATGATTGCTAAAGAACCATCTGTACTTCCATCATTAACCACAATAACCTCTTCAACTTCAGCTTGTTGCAATACAGACTCTATTGCCTTAGCGACATAAGATTCGGCATTAAAAACAGGGAGTATGACAGAGACTTCAAAATTCATTTTAAATTATTTTGTGGCACTTATAATTCCAGAAATTGGTCCTAAATCTCTAGAAAAAACATTAAACCCAAAACTCAACAAAGTATTTTCTATTGTTTTGGCACCTTTATCATGCCATTCGATAATCAAAACGTCTATTTTATCTAGTACTTTTGATTGGGTTAGGTTTTCAAAAATCTCATATTCTGCACCTTCACAATCCATTTTAATCATGATTTTTTGATCTTCAGAATTATCAATAATCGCTTGAATTTCTTTAGCAGTTTCAACAATCTTTATATCTCTTTCCTCACTAGAACTATTAACATAAGATGGACTTAGCAATCCTCTAACACCAACATTACCTTTAGATTGTTTATTATATAAAACAGTTTCTGTTCTATCATTTTTTCCTAAACCTACGTTTTTAATGGAAGCGACTTTATGCTGCGTTTTATTTAATTCTAAATTATACTCGGCTTGATTAAAGGTGTCAAGAACCGGCTCGAAAGCATAAATTTTATCCACACAATCTAAGGTTGAAAAATACAAAGAACTGATTCCTATGTTGGCTCCAATGTCTATTACTGTAGTTTTCAGGTTTGATATAAAACTGTAATCCTTGGTTACAAAAACTTCATTTAAAATTAAAAACTCCTCAACACTTTCCACATAGATATTAAAGTCTAAAAAACTGACTAAAAATCCATCTTTATGAGATTTTAAAGCAAAGTTATCGTAAGTTTTATCTAAGCTTTTCACAAATACTTTAGCATTAAATAACAATTCAAAATTTTCTTTGATGTTATATTTTTTAAGCTCAGGAAAGAAGTATTCTTTAGGTCGCTTTTTTTCGATCTTATAACCTAGTTTATTGATAAGTTTATATAGCGCTTTTTTCATTTTTAAATTTTAGATGACTACTAGAATAATGTTTTAAGAATACTCTATTTCTACTTTAGGTATAATTTGAGACTTTATTTTTGTGGTAGTAATCATTTGATTATCCATATTAGAAATCTGAAAACTTGAACTATTCTCTACCCAATACAACACGTTTTTAATTCTATTATAGATGTATATAATTATAGAATACTCGCCTAATATTAAACCCGGATTATCTATGTTTAAGACCAAGTTACTGGCTCCATTTTTAATTCTAACAGGTTCTTTATCAAAGTCCATTCTGTAATGTAGTACAAAATCTTCCATTTGATTGACGACAGCAAAATCTATAAAAACATCTTGTTCTTCTTTTAATAAATTATCAAAATCTAAATTAACTTTAAAAGCTTCAGAAAAAGTATAATTGTTTTTTTGACTGACTTTTACATTAAAATCAGGTGTCTGCCTTTTAATGGTTTCATCTTTTTTATTATCTAAAAGGTATTTTTCAACTGCAATATCAGCATCATAACCCTCTGGATTTGCAATCACTCCATTTTGGATCAATAAGACACGTGTACACAAACTTTGGATTGCTGCCATATTATGACTAACAAACAAAACCGTACGACCATCTGTTTTAGAAATATCTTGCATTTTACCAATCGCTTTTTTCTGGAACTCGGCATCACCTACAGCCAATACCTCATCAATCACCAAAATTTCTGGCTCTAAAAATGCTGCTACTGCAAATGCCAAACGTACTGTCATACCAGAACTGTAACGTTTTACTGGTGTGTCTATATAACGTTGGCATCCAGAAAAATCAATAATCTCGTCTATTTTAGAATTTATTTCTTTTTTAGTCATTCCTAATATAGCTCCATTTAAAAAGACGTTTTCTCGCCCTGTCATCTCGCCATGAAAACCTGTACCAACTTCTAA
>JALZUT010000014.1 GCA_023300575.1 Olleya sp. | reverse complement strand
CAATACATTGAACCCTTTATGACGCTTGTAACGTGCATAAATATCTGACGCGATGTAACCTAATGGATGACCAACATGTAATCCTGCTCCAGATGGATAAGGAAACATGTCCAAAACGTAATATTTTGGTTTGTCACTAGTATTTGAGGCTTTAAACGTTTGGTCTTCTGCCCAATATTTTTGCCATTTGGCTTCTATGTCGTTAAAATGGTATTGCATTTTTGTGTTTTACTGCTTAATTAAGCAACAAATTTAAACTTATTATAAGACTATTAAAAGTTTGACGTTGTAATTATGTATGACGACTAAAATGTTTGATTCTTTTATTAAATTTTAAGTTGCATTTAAGGAGATTTCTATGTTCATAGGAAAGACAATTTAGAAGAAATAAAAAGACTTTATCTTTTGAAGTTTCTTTTCATTTTTCTTTTATATTTTTACATTATAAACTAACATCAATTTATGAGCGCTTCTTTTGAAAGATATCAAAAACGCAGATTAATTTCGTCTTACTTTTCGGTTGTACTAAGTATTGCTTTAGTACTTTTTTTATTAGGTGTTTTAGGACTTTTAATACTTAATGCAAAGAAAGTTGCAGACTTGTTTAAAGAGCAGGTTACAGTTACTATTTACTTAAAAGACAGTGCAAAAGAGGTTGAGATTAAACAACTTGAAAAAAGTTTAACCCTAGCAGATTATGTAAAATCGACTGTTTTTGTATCTAAAGAACAAGCTGCAGAGTCTATGAAGGATGACAATGGCGAAGATTTTATGGACATTTTAGGATACAATCCTTTAAAAAATAGTATTGATGTTAATTTAAAAGCAGATTTTGTTACTTCAGAAAAATTAGAAGAAATAGCTGCTACAGCACAAGAAAAAAACTTTGTAGAGGAAGTAAAATACGATAACGATTTGGTGACTTTAATGAATAATAACGTCAAAAAGATTAGCTTTTGGGTGTTATTACTTAGTGCTATTTTTACTTTAATTGCTGTCTTGCTTATTAATAGTTCTATTAGATTGTCGGTTTACTCTAAACGATTTACCATAAAAACCATGCAAATGGTTGGCGCAACAAAACGTTTTATACGTAGACCTTTTGTATGGAAAAGTATTAGACTAGGGGTTATTGGTGCTGTTTTAGCATTAATAGCTTTAGCAGTTGTGCTTTATTATATAGACAGAACATTCCCAGAATTAGCACTTAGACAAAGTGGCTTACTAATTGGCGGTTTATTTTTATTTGTTTTTCTTCTTGGCATTATAATTACCTGGATAAGTACTCACTTTGCTACACAACGTTTTTTAAATTTGAAGACAGACCAGCTGTATTAATTTAACAGCTTTTAACTTCTGTATTAACAATTCTTTGCATAATTGTACGTTATATTTACTTAACTAAAAAGATAAACTACTGACCAAACTAATACTCTAAATTATTTAATTAATCTAAAACTAATGATTATGAAACGAGTAACGTTTGTCCTAATAGGTCTAGTCGCAATTATCGTTTTTTTGACTACTTCTAAGTCTGAAGTTAAAAAAGATGTAGCACAAGTAGAAAAGGTAACATTTGAAGCACAAACTTTAAAATCTATTTATGACTAAATGCCTAGTAAACTTTTTATACGAGTTATAATTAAAAAGTTTAAATTTGTCATGAATTAACACACAATTTACTTTGGGAGAAAGCAATAAAAAAAATAACAACAGTTTAAAAAACGAACTTATTTTTGGTAAACATAACTACAAATTTATGTTTATTGGCTTAGCTTGTATTACTTTAGGCTTCATACTAATGTCTGGTGGTGGAAGTGACGATCCAAATGTATTTAGTGAAGCTATTTTTAGCTGGAGGCGTATTAGACTAGCTCCTGCTCTAGTAATAGTTGGCTTTGGCATACAAGTATATGCAATCTTATCTAAGCCTAAAAAAGAGTAATCTTCCTTTATTTTTTTTACTAAACTTGTCTAAATTTGGTACTGAGCTTGTCCAAGTTGGTGCTGAGCTTGTCTAAATACAATTTTTCAACATCAATCTATCAATTGGTCATAGTATTTTAATACTTTTGCCAACATGGATATTTTAGATTCTATTATTTTAGGTATTGTACAAGGATTAACAGAGTTTCTTCCTGTATCATCAAGTGGTCACTTAGAAATAGGTAAAGCCCTTTTAGGTGATAAAAGTATACCTGAAGAAAGTCTTTCATTTACTGTGGTGCTCCATTTTGCAACTGCATTAAGTACCATTGCTATTTTTAGAAAAGATATTTTAGACATCATAAAAGGATTTTTATCTTTTAAATGGAATGAACACACCAAGTTTGTAACCAAAATTGTGGTTTCTATGATTCCTGCTGCTATTGTTGGTTTCTTTTTTGAAGACCAATTAGAACAATTATTTGGTGGTAATATCCTATTAGTTGGTTGTATGCTACTTGTAACTGCAATCCTATTATTTTTTGCTGATAAAGCAAAAAATACTAATAAAAAAGTCTCTTTTAGTAACGCGTTTATAATCGGAATCTCTCAAGCAATAGCAATGTTACCGGGTATTTCTAGAAGTGGCGCTACAATATCTACTTCTGTATTGTTAGGAAATGACAAAACCAAAGCGGCTCGCTTTTCGTTTTTAATGGTTATACCTCTTATCTTCGGAAAAATTGCCAAAGATATTTTAAGTGGTGACCTTAATTTTGAAAATCAAAATATAACTGCTTTATCTGCAGGTTTTATTGCTGCCTTTATCGCAGGATTATTTGCTTGTACTTGGATGATTAGTTTAGTTAAAAAAAGCAAACTAAGTTACTTTGCTATTTACTGTGCAATTGTAGGTGTCGTTGCTATAATAGTTTCATTTTTAAATTAGATTTATGACAGTTGAAGACTACCAAGCTGGACAGGTTTTGCTAATAGATAAGCCTTTAAATTGGACGTCTTTTCAAGCAGTTAATAAATTACGCTGGGAAATCAGACAAGCTTTCACTATTAAAAAAATAAAGGTTGGTCATGCTGGCACATTAGACCCTTTGGCTACTGGTTTATTAATTATTTGCACAGGTAAAATGACCAAGCAAATAGATACTTTTCAAGGTCAAATAAAAGAATATACTGGCACAATTATTTTAGGTAGTACAACACCTTCTTTTGATTTAGAAACTGAAATTAACGAGATTTTTGAAACGTCTCATATTACCGAAGATTTAATCCACGACACAACAAAACAGTTTATAGGCGAAATTAATCAATTTCCACCTATATTTTCTGCTTTAAAAAAAGACGGAAAACGCTTATACGAATATGCTAGAGCTGGAGAAGAAGTTGAGATAAAATCGCGTAAAATTACCATAAATAGCTTCGAAATTACCAAAATCGACTCTAATTTGGTCGATTTCAAGGTGATTTGTAGTAAAGGCACTTATATAAGATCACTTGCAAATGATTTTGGTAAAGCTTTAAATTCTGGAGGACATTTATCCGCTTTACGCCGTACCAAAATTGGCGATTTTCATGTTGACAACGCACTTTCTTTAGACGATTTTATTAAAAAACTCCCAAAAAAGGACTAAACCAAGTCTTTCTGACATTTTCTAAACGTATATAACTTACAATTAAGCTAAAAA
>JALZUT010000013.1 GCA_023300575.1 Olleya sp. | reverse complement strand
ACAAAGTTCATTTCTGAATCTTTTTGATATAAATATTCTTCATATGTTTGAGTTACATTGTAGTCTGGAATGATGCCTCTATTGTAGGTTTGGTTTTCTTTTTTTGGAACATCTTGATCTAAATTAACAACAGAAAAACTAATCTCAAGTTTTGATTTGGGAAGGACATATTCTAAGTTGTTGTGTCCATTATGCCCATAGTATCCACCCATAGTTTCTTCACCAATAACTACTGTGTTTTCATTACCTGCAACCATTGCAGCAAACAAGCTGCCTGCAGATGCTACTCTTGGACCGATCAATAAATATACATTGCCTTTAAACGCATTTTTATTTGGTGTTCTTATTAAGTGGTCAGGACTTGTAGCGTTTTGATAAAATTTTCCATTTCGTTCTTCAGGAAAATCTTTTTGAAATTCTTTATTATATTTTCCAACACCAAATGGTCTTAAAAAACGTGGGTATTTACTATTATAATATTTTAGAAAAGGAATCTTTTTAAAGCTAATCCAAGCTTGTTTGTTTTCTGAAAAGTTGCGATTCGTTAAATAAGAATAAGTAACTAAATCATTTGGGTCATTTCCACCACCATTATGCCTAACATCTACAATCAAATTTTTAATTTTGTTATGTTTAATAGCTGTAAACACGCTATCTAAAAAAGAAACATACCGCAAATGTCTTGGGTCTTTTTCATTGCCTAAACCAAAATTATTTATGGTCAGAATTCCAGTTTGATTATTAATTGTTTCAAAATTATAAATTTCATTTTCTTTCCAATTTTTATGATTGGCATTATCAATAGGTCTTGAATATCTTTTATTTACATTTTTATAATACTCTCTGTAAGAAATACTGCTAAGCTTTTCTTTTATGATTTCCTTGGAAGTTCTTGTTTTATATTCAATTATGAATTGATTGTTTAATCCATAATTTAAACGATAATATTTGCCAAAACCAATTTCTAAACCTATTTGTTTACCTGTTATGTTTACGCCATCTGTGGTATAATATTTATTGAGATTTTTTATGATATCATCAATTTTTTCATTGTTAATGCTTATGATTTCTGCACCTAATGGAATTGTTCCTTTATTATAATTAATAATCCACTTGTTCTCAATGTATTTTATAGGATATGGAAAATAACCACTTTTTTCTTCTCGTAATACTTTTGGAATTTTTGTTGGTAAATAGGTGTCATTATGCAGGCTACCTTCAAAATCTGTTAGTTGACAAATGATATTGTAAAAGTCACGATAAGTAGAAGATGTCTCTATTGCGCTTTCTGCCCAATTGTAGATACTATCTATTTCTTGTTTAGTTCTGTATTTATAAAGTCCTGAATTAGCTTCTAAACGTATGTTTTTGAATATATCTAAATCTTTAAGCATTTTTTCTTGTGAGAAAGAATCATCTATTGATTGAGAACAAGCAATGTTAGATATTATAAGAAGGAACAGAGATAAATAAGTGGCTTTTTTCATTTTGCGGTTATTTTTATTCAAAAATAGTTTTATGAAATTGTATCCACTTGTATAATATTGGTAATTATGATTTTTCAATAATGCTTTCTTGGTATTTCTTTGGCGATATACCAATGAATCGCTTAAAAGTTTTTGAAAAATGAGCCATATCTGTAAAATTGTATTGATATGCTATTTCAGTTAGTTCTGAACTTGGATTAATTAATCTTTTACTCGAGAATATTTTTCTCATTATGATATAATTCATTGGTGTCATACCTGTTGATACCTTGAATTTTTTAGCAAAACCATATTTGTTGATATTAGCCATTTTTGATAATTGATTTAGGCAAAATTTATCGTAAATATGCTTTTCGATATAGTCGCTAATTTTGTTAAAGCTGTCGAAATTTAATTCAGAATATTCATTTTTATTTTCTTGTGAGTAGATTTTCAAAATGTTTATAAATTGAAATAAATGAAATTCAATAGTTTGAGGATTTTTAGTATCTAAAGCAACCTTTAACTCTAAAAATAATTTATTAGCTTTTTTATCGGTAATTTGTCTATTTAAAAATTTAATATTTTTTCCATTTAATGCGTGTTTCATAACCTCATTAGGTATGTAAATGGTATCGAATTTAAGATAAGAATCATTATCAATTAGAGGATTAGAATGTATTTCATAAGGATTAGTGATTGATATAGTTCCGGCTTCACTAAAAAGGCTTTTATTTTCAAAATCAATTTTTTCAATTCCTTTGTGTATTAGAGAAATACAAAACGTTTCGTGAAAATGTTTCGGAAAACTAGTTGTTTGGTTTTCTATGGTTATATATTCTAAATTTTCAAATTTCATTCCTATTGTTCTCGGTATTCCTCAAATGTTTGTTGACGTTTAGGCTATGGTTAGTACGGGATTTCAGAGAGCTGAACTTTCGATTAAGCAATTAGCCAAATTTTTAATTTTTTCTTTATTTCAATAGACACGCAAAATTGAAAATTTTGCGGACTTCATTCAAGGTACTTCACTTTAGGTTAAGCACCAAAACCCTTATTAAATATAGCTATTGTTAGCATTTCGTTATTTATTTTTGGTCATTGAACATCCATTTTAAAGCCTTTTCCTTTGTTGCTCTAAAAATTGTATTATGCTTTTCTTTTGGTTCGTTTGAATATTTCCATTTTAGTTTATTTGGAGCATTGTTTTCTAATACTTTGTTCAATTCATTTGTGTATTGCGAAATATCTTCTGCACTTGAACCTGCAAACCAAAGTTTAACTTCTTTATCAGGAAATTTCCCAAAAAGTTCATTCGCATTTTTCACCAAATAGTGGTCATTCCACCATAAAGAAGGGTCAAATGCAATGTAAAAATCAAATGATTCGGGATATTGCATAAAAGTTTCCATTACAAAAAGTCCCGATAATGACTCTCCTATAATTCCTTTCTTATTTGAAGTTTCGTATTTACTATTAATTTCGGGAATTAATTCTTGAGTGATAAATGCTCGGAAGTTTTTCGCTCCGTCTGTCTGTGGGCAAAATTGAGCGTCATATTCCGATTCTGAAAAACCTGTTAAATCTCGACCTCTTTCTGTATTTTCGATTCCAACAAGAATAATTGGTGGAATACTTTTTTCGGCTATTAATTTAGAGATGGTATTTGCAATGTGTGGGAAATCTTCTTTTATTCCTCCGTCAGCCATATACAAAACAGGGTATTGTTCGTTACCTTTTTCATATAATGGAGGTGTCCAAACATTTACTACTCTTGTTTCTCCAACTTGTTTTGATTCTATTTTAAAAGTTTCGTGTTCTGGAATGGAATCTTGAACTTGTTTTGAATTCCCACAACCAATTAAATATAAACTTGTAATAAATAGGACTAATATTTTTCTCATATATGTTCTGTTTTTTTAATGAATGCCAACGTTTATGTATAGGAATAGTTGCGGGTTTGTATGCGAGGATTTTCCGAAGGAAAATCAGACGTTACAAACACGCAACGACCTTTGATTAAGCACTAAAACCGCAATTATTTT
>JALZUT010000012.1 GCA_023300575.1 Olleya sp. | reverse complement strand
TAAGTCCATTAGAAAGCACACTTAGATTCTCGTTAACCTTTAATTTAGGAGCAGGAACATATAATGAGTATTAAAAAATATAACCAATACTATAATAAAAAAAAACTATTGCGAAAGCAATAGTTTTTTTGTCTACACTAATTAATAATAAGTATAATTAAATAGTTTCATATATTTAAAATTATGAAAGAAGTGAAAATAGAAACGACGCTACAGGTATTTGACAATTTAAATGAGTTGCCAAATGATATTCAGGATTTAATGGATAGAGCAGCAGAAGCCCGTAAAAATGCCTATGCACCATACTCTAAGTTTCTTGTAGGTGCAGCTATTTTACTAGATAACGGAGAAATTATTATAGGAAATAATCAAGAAAACGCCTCTTATCCGTCAGGTTTATGTGCAGAACGTACAGCTATTTATTATGCAGGAGCAAAATATCCAAAAGCCAAACATTTAAAAATGACTATCATAGCAGGTTCTCAAATAAATAAAACCAGTACGCCTGTTCCTCCTTGTGGAGCTTGTAGACAAGCAATTGCCGAATACGAAATAAAGCAAGACTCACCAATAGAGCTTTTTTTTATGGGAGAAACAGGAAAAGTAGTTCGCTCTAATTCTTTAGTAAATCTATTACCTTTAATTTTTGATAAAACAGTTTTATAACTAAAACGTTTTCGTATAAAATTTTATTATTTTCAGTTTTTTCATTACTAACTAATGTGTTACTTTTGTTATTAGTTAAAAAAATAAACGTAACCAATGCAAAAAGTAACTAAAGAAACGTATATAAAATGGTATGAAGACATGCTGTTTTGGAGAAAGTTTGAAGACAAGCTTGCAGCAGTCTATATTCAACAAAAAGTTAGAGGGTTTCTTCACTTATATAATGGTCAAGAAGCAGTTTTAGCAGGGGCTTTACATGCTATGGACTTGACTAAAGATAAAATGATTACAGCCTACCGTAATCACGTGCAACCAATTGGCATGGGTGTAGATCCTAAGCGTGTTATGGCAGAGTTGTATGGTAAAGCAACCGGAACCTCTCATGGTTTAGGTGGTTCGATGCACATTTTTTCTAAAGAACACCGTTTTTATGGAGGTCATGGTATTGTAGGAGGTCAAATTCCTTTAGGAGCTGGTATTGCTTTTGGTGATAAGTATCATGATGTAGATGGAGTAACAATTTGTTGTTTTGGAGATGGTGCAGCTAGACAAGGATCTTTACATGAAACGTTTAACTTAGCAATGCTTTGGAATTTACCAGTTGTTTTTGTTTGTGAAAACAATGGATACGCAATGGGTACTTCTGTAGAGCGTACTGCCAACCATACAGATATTTGGAAACTTGGACTAGGTTATGAGATGCCTTGTGGACCTGTAGATGGAATGAATCCTATTAAAGTAGCAGAAGCTTTTGATGAAGCTATCACAAGAGCACGTTCTGGTGGTGGGCCAACTTTCTTAGAGGTAAAAACATATAGATATAGAGGACATTCAATGTCTGATGCGCAACATTACAGGACTAAAGATGAGGTTGCCGAATACAAGAAACTTGATCCTATTACACAGGTGAAAGATATTATACTAGAAAACAAATACGCAAGCGAAGACGATTTAAAAGTTATTGACAAGCGTGTAAAGGCTTTAGTTGCAGAGTGCGAGAAATTTGCTGAAGAGTCACCATACCCAGAAAAGAGTTTGATGTACGATGCAGTATACGAGCAAGAAGATTATCCATTTATAGACCATAAAATTAAATAAGCTATGGCGCAAATTATAAACATGCCTCGTTTAAGTGACACCATGGAAGAAGGTACTGTCGCTGCTTGGTTGAAAAAAGTAGGAGATAAAATTGAAGAAGGAGATATCCTTGCCGAAATTGAAACAGATAAAGCAACTATGGAATTTGAGTCTTTTAACGAAGGTTTCTTATTACATATTGGTATTCAGGAAGGTGGAACTGCTAAAGTCGATACTTTATTAGCCATTATTGGTGAGGAAGGTGAAGATATTTCTGGTATTTTAAGCGAATCTACTGCAGAAGCTAAACCAGAAACAATGACTGATAAAAAAGTCACTCTGAGTGCAGTTGAAGAGTCTTCAAGTACAGAAGTTGAAATTCTAGAAGGTGTAATTGTGGTAACAATGCCAAGATTAAGTGACACGATGGAAGAAGGGACTGTTGCTACTTGGTTGAAAAAAACAGGAGATACAGTAGAAGAAGGCGACATACTTGCCGAAATCGAAACTGATAAAGCAACTATGGAGTTTGAATCGTTTCAATCTGGAACCTTACTTTATGTTGGTTTAAATGAAGGAGACTCTGCAAAAGTAGATTCATTATTAGCTATCATCGGACCAAAAGGAACAGATGTTTCAGCAATTGCTAAAAACTTTTCTCCAGCTGGCGAAACTTCATCTAAAAAAGAAGAAGTACCTAAAGCTATCGCACCTAAAGAAGAAACTAAAGTAATTGAAGCATCTCAATCATCTAATACATCAACCGGAAGAATATTCATTTCGCCATTAGCTAAAAAAATGGCTGATGAAAAAGGAATTAACATTGGTCAAGTAAAAGGTTCTGGTGAAAATGGTCGTATCGTAAAACGCGATATCGAAAACTTTACACCATCTGCTGTAGCACAATCATCATCTGCTCCAGTAGCTAAGTTTGTTGCTTCTGGTCAAGAAGACTTTGACGAGAAACCAAACTCGCAAATGCGTAAAGCAATTGCTAAAAACTTAGCTAAATCTAAATTTACAGCACCACATTATTACTTAAACGTAGAGTTTGATATGGATAATGCTATTGCATTTAGAAGTCAATATAATTCAATTCCTGATATAAAGATTTCATATAATGACATGATAGTTAAAGCTTGTGCTTTAGCTTTACGTCAGCATCCACAAGTTAACTCTCAGTGGTTTGATGATAAAATGAAATTAAATAATCATGTACACATTGGAGTTGCAGTAGCAGTAGAAGATGGGTTAATGGTACCAGTTGTAAAGTTTGCTAATGAACAATCATTACCTCAGATTGGTGCAGCAGTTAGAGATTATGCAGGACGTGCCAGAAAGAAAAAACTAGGTATGGATGAAATGGAAGGTAGTACCTTTACTATTTCTAACTTAGGTATGTTTGGTATAGAAAGTTTTACATCTATCATTAATCAACCTAATTCAGCTATTTTATCTGTTGGTGCAATTGTTCAAAAACCAGTGGTTAAAAACGGACAAGTTGTAGCTGGTAATACCATGAAGTTAACATTAGCTTGTGACCACAGAACTGTAGATGGCGCGACTGGATCACAGTTTTTACAAACCTTAAAAGGGTATATTGAAAATCCTGTAACGATGTTAGTGTAAGTTAAAATATAAAATAAGTATAAATAAAAAAGCCTCAACAATATTTTTGTTGAGGCTTTTTCTATTCTTAAAAAGAAGTAAAATGCTATTACATCATGCCTGGCATACCGCCACCCATTCCTCCTGGCATTCCACCAGCAGGAGCATCTTCTTTAATATCTACTAAGGCACACTCTGTAGTTAAGATCATTCCAGCAACAGAAGCTGCATTTTCTAACGCAATACGTGTTACTTTTTTAGGATCTATAATTCCAGCTTTAAGCATGTCTACGTAAGTTTCTGACTTAGCATCATAACCAAAGTCTTTTTTACCTTCGCTTACTTTGTTAACGACAACACTTCCTTCTCCACCAGCATTTTCAACTATAGTACGTAAAGGTGCTTCAATAGCACGTGCTACAATTTGGATTCCTGTAGTTTCGTCTAAATTTTCTGTTGTTATCTTATCTAAAGCAGCTTTAGCTCTAACTAATGCAACACCACCACCAGCAACAATACCTTCTTCTACAGCAGCTCTTGTTGCGTGTAAAGCATCATCTACTCGGTCTTTTTTCTCTTTCATTTCTACTTCGCTAGCAGCTCCTACATATAATACTGCAACACCACCTGCTAATTTAGCAAGACGTTCTTGAAGTTTTTCTTTATCGTAGTCGCTAGTTGTAGATTCTATTTGCGCTTTAATTTGATTTACTCTGTTTTTGATTAAGTTTTTGTCTCCAGCACCATTTACAATAGTAGAATTATCTTTGTCTATTGTAATACGCTCTGCAGTACCTAACATCTCTAAAGTTGTGTTTTCAAGAGTAAAACCTCTTTCTTCAGAGACAACAGTTCCGCCAGTTAAGATTGCAATATCTTCTAACATTGCTTTTCTACGGTCTCCAAATCCTGGTGCTTTTACAGCAGCAATTTTTAAAGAACCTCTTAACTTATTTACTACTAAAGTTGCTAATGCCTCACCATCAACATCTTCTGCAATAATTAATAAAGGCTTTCCAGATTGTGCAACTGGTTCTAAAACTGGTAATAAATCCTTCATTGTAGATACTTTTTTGTCGTATAACAATACATAAGGATTTTCTAAATCAGTAATCATTTTTTCGCTATCAGTAACAAAATAAGGAGATAAGTAACCTCTGTCAAATTGCATACCTTCTACAACATCTACATAAGTATCCATTCCTTTTGCTTCTTCTACAGTAATAACACCTTCTTTTCCTACTTTACTAAATGCTTTAGCTATTAGGTCACCAATAGTTTCGTCATTATTAGCAGAAATTGATGCTACTTGCTTAATCTTTTCTGAAGAGTTTTTTACTTCTTTACTTTGTTTTGCTAAGTCCTTAACAATTGCTTTAACCGCTTTGTCAATACCGCGTTTTAAATCCATTGGATTTGCACCTGCAGCAACATTTTTTAAGCCTTCTTTTACGATTGCTTGTGCTAAGACGGTTGCAGTAGTTGTTCCGTCACCAGCTAAATCGTTAGTTTTAGAAGCTACTTCTTTTACCATTTGTGCACCCATGTTTTCTAATGGGTTTTCTAATTCAATTTCTTTTGCAACACTTACACCATCTTTAGTGACTATTGGTGCGCCAAAAGAACGACCGATAATTACGTTTCTACCTTTTGGTCCTAATGTTACTTTTACTGCATTTGCTAATGCGTCTACACCACGTTTTAAACCGTCGCGCGCATCAACATCAAATTTTATATCTTTTGCCATAATGAAAATTTTTTTAAAAATTTTAAATTCCAATATTTTAAATTCCAAATCCAAATGGATTATAATGAAATGTATGATTAGAATTTGTGATTTATATTACTTTAAAATTCAAAACAAACTCGATAAATAAATCGGAGTAGTTTTGGGATTTTGTTTTTTTTGGAATTTATGACTAGATTATTGCCATTATATCTTCCTCACGCATCATTAAATAATCTGTGCCTTCTAGTTTTAATTCCGATCCAGAATATTTTCCGTAAAGTACAGTATCACCAACTTTAACCGTTAAAGGTTCGTCCTTTTTACCATTACCTATAGCGACAACAGTTCCTTTGTGTTGCTTTTCTTGAGCTGTATCTGGAATGTATAAACCAGATGCTGTTTGTGTTTCGGCAGGAAGTGGCTGGATTAGCACACGATCTGCAAGTGGTTTAATGTTTAATTTACTCATTGTATATATGTTTTATTAATTATAAAGATAATGCTTTACAGTAGTACTAAAAATGTGCCAAGCAAAGTTAACTGACAAACTTGCAGAAACAAAAAATGCCAACTGTTTAAGTTGGCATTTTTTATGTTTGTTATAATCTGTATTATTCTTCTGTAGCAGGATCAATTACTTTAGTTGCATCATCTACAGCTGGTGTTGCAGCAGGAGGAACAGGTAATTGAATATCATCACTTTGTAATATTTTAGATTCTCCTGTAGCACCATTTCTGTCTATACCTAAGCTAGAAGCTAAGATTAAAACCAATAAGATAGTTGCTAATGTCCAAGTACTTTTATCTAAAAAGTCTGTTGTTTTTTTAACACCACCTAATTGTTGTGTACCACCTCCTCCAAAAGAAGAAGATAATCCTCCACCTTTAGGATTTTGTACCATAATTACGACTATTAGTAGAAATGCTACTATTACTATTAAGATTAAAAAGATTGCAAATGTGCTCATTGTACTGTTTTATTTATTCTTGTAATTTTTTTATTGCTTTAATTTGGTCTGCAAAGAAACCACTTTTTTCTGGATATTTCAAACTTAAAATTTTATAAGATTGAATTGCCTTTTTGTAGTTTTTTTGCTCTACATAAATACGTGCTAAAGTTTCGGTCATCAACGCTTCTGGTTGAATCATTTGCGCTTTAGCAATATTATGTGTTGAGGTGCTATTTTTTTTAGCTTCAAGCTTTGGCTTTTGCTTAATAAATTTATCTATTAAATCAAATTTCTTAGCACGATCTATATTAATACTTTCTTTAGTTTCAGTAGTGATTTTAGCTTTAACTTCAATATCTCTATTAATAGACTTAAATTTAGTTAAGCTTAACCATTGGCTAAAACTATTTGTCTCAGATTTATCAAACAGAAGCGGTTTACCTAGGTTTAAAATTGCTTCGGCTTCTTTTTTATTAGAATCTATTGTTACTTTAATATCATGTTCAATAGCTTCTGAAGTATCCAAAGAAAAACTTGCAACTTGTTTGGTTTTAATTTTTGGCTGAAATAATTCTGGATCTATTGAGTCTCTTGTAGCTTCAATTTGTTGGTTTAAAACCTGATCTATAGCAATACTTTTGTTTACTGATATGTCTTCAAGAGTAACGTCTAAACTATTAATGTAAGCTGTGTTTTGTTTTATATAGTCTGATATTTCATTTTGATTAAAAATATCAGAAGTTATAAAGTCAAATAAAATACTTCTGTCTGTTGTGTAAGCTGCAGTTGTTTTTAAAGCTTGATTATATTTAAAACTGTCTTTGTTTTTTAAACCTTTTAGGTGCATGGCTCTAGCCGATTGAAAATACGGAAACTCTTTCAGAATAGCATTTAAAACATTTGTTTGCTCTGTAGATACTAGTTGTGGTTGTTGTAGTAGTGTTGTAAATTCTGTGCTATTCATTTTACCAGTCTGATAAAGATGCGTTTATAATGTCTTGTGTTAAACGTTCAAAAATTTCTTCATGCGCAGTGGCTTTTTGACTACCTGAAAGTAATGCTTGTCCTTCATAATCAAAAAAGAATGAAAAGGGTTGTTCAAAATCCTTTTCACCATCATCTTTATTATAAAATCTTACTTTAACAGTAACAGATAGTCTGTTTTGTGCAGCAGTACTGTTTGCTGTTGCTGTAGTAGGAGAGATTCGGTATTCTGTAATTTCGCCTTCATAAGTTAAGTCTGCTCCAGAATTAACGATGCTTAAACTAGTTTGGTTAAGAATTAAATCTTGTAATGCTATAGTAAAATCACGTTCAAAACCAGGTTCAATAAGTCTTGCTGTATTCTGAAAATAGTTTACCTGAAATGTTTTAGCAGTTGTTGTTATTTCTGATAACGAGTAAATACCACAACCAAAAAGGAGGGAAGAGATTACAATTAAAAAGATGTATTTAAGTTTTTTCATAATTAAAGACACTTCGACTTCGCTCAGTGTGACATGTTGTTATATAGTTTTAACGCTAGAATTACAGTGTTATTTTCGACTAATTTCTGATTTTTTTACAGCTACTGCTGACTAATTAAAGATCAAATTGCTTAATTTTTCTGTAAAGTGTGCGTTCGCTAATACCTAATTCTTCAGCAGCTAATTTACGTTTTCCGTTATGACGCTGTAAAGATTTTTTTATTAATTCTAATTCTTTGTCATGTAAAGATAAGGTTTCTTCCTCTTCAATTTCTTCAGCAAAATGGTATTTATCTTTAATGTCTTCTGTATCAAAAACTTGATTAGTATTTGTGTCTTGAGGTATTGATAGTACTTCTAGATTATCTACATGTTCATCAAATTGGGTCTCACTTTCGTTTTCGCCATAAATTTTCTGAATCAATGTCTCGTTATCTTTCTGTACATCTTTAACGTCTCCACTTTTCATCAATTCCATTGTTAGCTTCTTTAAATCATTTAAATCGGCTTTCATATCAAATAAGACTTTGTATAAAATTTCACGTTCGCTACTAAAATCGCTTTCCGATTTTGTGGTCTTAATAATAGCAGGTAGATTAGAGCTTCCAGAAGGTAAATAACTTTGTAAAGTGGCAGCACTTACAGAACGGTTTTGTTCTAAAACACTAATTTGTTCTGCAACGTTACGCAACTGTCTAATGTTTCCGCTCCAGCGGTATTTTAATAAAATTAGAACTGCTTCGTCTGTTAATTTAATAGTGGGCATTTTGTACTTTAAAGCAAAGTCACTAGCGAATTTTCTGAATAAAATATGAATATCTTCCTGACGCTCTCTTAAAGGAGGAAGGTTAATATCTACTGTGCTTAAACGGTAAAACAGGTCTTCTCTAAACTTTTCTTTTTTTATAGCTTCAAACATATTAACGTTTGTAGCAGCTACGATGCGCACATCGGTTTTTTGAACTTTACTAGAACCAACTTTTATAAACTCGCCATTTTCTAAAACACGTAATAATCGTACTTGCGTGGTAAGCGGAAGCTCGCCAACCTCGTCTAAAAAAATAGTACCACCATCTGCAACTTCAAAATAACCGTTTCTGGTAGAGGTTGCACCTGTAAAAGCACCTTTTTCATGACCAAAAAGTTCACTGTCTATAGTGCCTTCCGGTATTGCGCCACAATTTACTGCTATGTATTTACCATGTTTTCTGTGAGAAAGTTGGTGTATTATTTTTGGAATACTCTCTTTACCAACTCCGCTTTCTCCAGTAACTAAAACAGAAATATCAGTTGGCGCTACTTGTATTGCCTTCTCGATAGCACGATTTAATGTTGCACTATTTCCGATAATCCCAAAACGTTGTTTTATTGATTGAACAGATTCCATATCTTGTTATTCCTGCTTAGGCAGGGATCTACTTTAAATTATTACTATTTTTCAAAAGATTCCCGTTTTAAAAGAAATAGTTTTGCTAATTATTTTTACTTAATCCAATTGCTTCTCCTATAAGTGTGGCTTTTGTACAATCTGTTACATTTACATTTACAAAATCACCAACTTTATAATCGCCTTTAGGAAACACGCACACAATATTATGTTGCGCCCGACCTGACCATTTTTGATTAGATTTTTTAGACTCTCTTTCTACTAAAACCTCAATAGTTGTATTTAAAAACTGTTTGGTTCTGTATTCGCTATGTTTTAGTTGTAATGCTATAACTTCGCTTAAACGTCTGCTTTTAGTTGCTTCTGGTATGTCGTCTTCAAATTTACGTTCAGCCATTGTGCCAGGACGTTCAGAATACGTAAACATATAACCAAAATTATATTTTACATACCCCATTAAGCTTAATGTGTCTTGATGGTCTTCTTCCGTTTCGGTAGGAAAACCAGTAATCATATCCTGACTGATAGCACAACCTGGAATAATTTTTTTGATATTATCTATTAAAATAAAATATTCTTCGCGTGTGTGTAAACGGTTCATCGCTTTTAAAATACGATTACTTCCGCTTTGAACAGGTAGGTGGATATGATTGCAAATATTATCATATTTAGCCATCATTTCTATAACTTTAATATGCATGTCCTGCGGATTTGATGTGCTAAAACGAATACGCATTTTTGGTTGTGCTTGTGCACATAATTCTAATAGTTTTGCAAAATCGGTAGCAGTAGCTTTTTGTAGGTCTGAAGCTTTTTCAAAATCTTTTTTCAGGCCTCCACCATACCAAAGAAAACTGTCTACGTTTTGTCCTAAAAGCGTAATTTCTTTATAACCTTTATTCCATAAATCATTAACCTCTTCTATAATACTTTGTGGATCACGACTACGTTCTCTTCCTCTTGTAAAAGGAACAACACAAAACGTACACATATTATCACAACCTCTTGTAATAGAAACAAAAGCAGTAACACCATTGGTGTTTAGACGCACAGGACTAATGTCTCCATACGTTTCGTCTTTAGATAAAATAACATTAATAGCGTCGCGACCTTGGTCTACTTCTGTAATTAAATTAGGCAGATCTTTATAAGCATCTGGACCAACAACTAGGTCTACGATTTTTTCTTCTTCTAAAAATTTACTTTTCAATCTTTCTGCCATACAACCTAAAACACCTACTTTCATTTTTGGGTTTATATCTCGTTTTATAGCATTGTATTTTTCTAAACGTTTTCTAACGGTTTGTTCAGCTTTATCTCTAATAGAGCAAGTGTTTACCAAAACTAAATCGGCTTCCTCTAGGTTTTGTGTGGTATTAAAACCTTCATTTTGAAGTATTGAGGCTACAATTTCGCTATCACTAAAGTTCATAGCACAACCATAACTTTCTATAAAAAGTTTTTTGTTATTTTTATTTTTAGAAGGAATGGCAAGTGTTTCGCCTTGTTTATTTTCGTCTATTGTCTTTTCCATAAATATATTGAAATCTCTAGCATTCAATAAGCATGCAAATATAAGATTATTTTAAGAATAGTGACAAAGTGACAGACTATTAAAATAAAATTTAGCTTAATTTTAGTCTTTGATAACAAAACAAAATATCTCTTTGATTAAATATAGACTTCTATTCCTGTTTTTTGTTGGTATCACTTATGGGCAAGAGATAAATCAATCTTTTTCTTTAAAAATAGATAACGACAAGTTTGTATTACAAGATAAGTATTATACAAGCGGGCTCTTTATTGAGTATCAAAAAATAATTAAAAAAGATATGTTGTCTTTAAAAAAAGAAGATAATAGTGTTAATTATAGATTTACTTTAGGTAATGAAACCTATACACCAGAAAACTTAAATTCGACAAACGTATTGTTTTTTGATAGACCATATGCTGGTTGGTTATTTATAAAGTTTGAAGAACAAGTAATACATAATAATCAAGCACACACTTTTGCAATAGAAACTGGTATTACTGGAGAAGCTTCTTTATCTGGTGCCTTACAAAGATTTTGGCATAGTGCTTTGAGTATTAAAGTGCCAACATGGACCCAACAAATAGGATTTAAGTGGTTATTTAATATTAAGTCTAAACATGTTTTTAATTTTGACTTAAATAAAAATAATAGTTTACACTATATGATAGAGCCAAGTTTGGGTACTAAAGATATTTATTTAAAAAATAGTTTAACTTATTATCTAGGTTTATTTAATGGTCTGAAAAATTCGTCACGTATTGCAGCAATAGATCCTTCGCAAACAAAAGAATTTTATGGGCTTATCGGTTTTGGTTATAAATATATTGGACATAACACTTTGATTCAAGGAGGTTTACGTTATCAAGACACTACTTATACGACAACTATAGAGCGACATGTGTTAGATGCAAAGTTAGGATTGGTTTATAAAAATAAACGCAATACTTTTAGTTTGATTTATTTTTTTAATACAAATGAAACATTAAGAGCAGGTGACCACAGTTATGGTAGTTTTAAGTACACAGTTGATTTTTGATAAAGGACTGTTTTTTTAGATGAAATTAAATAAAAACTGAAGAGTTCTAATTTAGAATTAGGAAGATAAATTTTTTTTGATATACCTTTGTGTTCACAAAAATCGAAGAATGGCGAAGAATTTAGTAATAGTAGAGTCACCTGCAAAAGCAAAAACTATCGAAAAATTTTTAGGAAAAGATTTTAAGGTAGAGTCAAGTTTTGGACATATTTCCGATTTACCTTCTAAAGAGTTAGGCGTAGATGTAGAAGGCGATTTTGATCCAAAATATGAGGTGTCTGCCGATAAAAAAGTACTAGTAAAAAAATTAAAAGCTTTAGCTAAAAAAGCCGAAATGGTTTGGCTTGCAAGTGATGAGGATCGAGAAGGAGAAGCTATTGCATGGCATTTAGCCATGTCATTAGACTTAGATAAAGAAAAAACAAAACGTATCGTTTTTCATGAGATTACTAAGTCTGCAATACAAAAAGCAGTAGAAAATCCAAGACAAATAGATTACGATTTAGTAGATGCACAACAAGCACGTCGTGTATTAGATAGAATAGTGGGTTACGAATTGTCTCCGGTTTTATGGCGAAAAGTAAAAGGTGGTTTATCCGCTGGACGTGTGCAATCAGTTTCAGTAAGACTTATTGTAGAGCGTGAACGCGATATACAAAATTTTAAACCCCAAGCGTCTTACAGGATAGATGCAGAGTTTTCTAATGAAGCAGGTCAATCATTTAAGGCAAAACTTCCTAAAGCATTTTCATCTAAAAAAGAAGCATTAGATTTTTTAGAAAGTAATGCAAGTGCAGATTTTAAAGTAGCAGATTTAACCCAAAAACCGGCTAAAAAATCTCCAGCTGCTCCATTTACAACCTCTACATTACAACAAGAAGCCTCTCGTAAATTATATTTTTCTGTAAGTAAAACCATGACTATGGCTCAGCGACTATATGAAGCTGGATTAATTACCTATATGAGAACAGATAGCGTCAACTTATCTGATGAAGCCAAAAGAGGTGCAGAAACAGAAATTGTAAAAGCTTACGGTAAAGAATACAGTAAAGAACGTAGTTTTAAAGGGAAGTCTAAAGGTGCACAAGAAGCGCACGAAGCTATAAGACCAACAGATTTTTCTAGACATAATCTAGATATAGATTATGATCAAGCAAGATTATATGAGTTAATCTGGAAACGTGCAATTGCATCACAAATGAGCGAAGCACAACTAGAACGTACTAATGTAAAAATTGAAGCCAATACACATAATCTAACCTTTACAGCAAATGGAGAGGTAATTAAGTTTGAGGGGTTTTTAAAAGTCTATCTAGAAGGTACAGATGACGAAGATTTAGAGCAAGAAGGCATGCTTCCAGCAATGAAGACTAACGAAACATTACTTAATAAATACATAACAGCAACAGAACGTTACAGTCGTGCGCCATACAGATACACAGAAGCCTCTTTAGTTAAAAAACTAGAAGAGCTTGGTATTGGTCGTCCGTCTACTTATGCGCCAACTATTTCTACAATTCAGAATAGAAATTATGTAGAAAAAGGAACTATTGATGGTGTAGAGCGTGAATACACACAATTAGTTCTTGAACAAAGTGAAGTAAAAGATAATAAACTGTCTGAAAAAGTAGGTTCTGATAAAGGAAAATTAGTACCAACAGACATTGGGATGATTGTAACCGACTTTTTAGTTAATCATTTTGAAACCATTTTAGATTATAACTTTACTGCAAAAGTAGAAAGTCAGTTTGATGATATAGCAGAAGGAAAACAAGACTGGAAAAAAATGATGAAAACCTTCTATAAGAAGTTTCATCCAGTTGTTGAAGATGTTAAAGAAAATGCAGATCGCGAGTCAGGAGAACGTATTTTAGGGAAAGATCCAAAATCAGGAAAACAAGTTAGTGTACGTCTAGGTAAATTTGGACCGATGGTGCAAATGGGGACTGTAGATGACGAAGAAAAACCAACCTTTGCAAGCTTAGGTCCAGACCAACAACTAGGAAGTATAACCTATGAAGAGGCGATGGATTTATTTAAGTTGCCAAAACAATTAGGGGATTATAAAGGGGAATTAGTAGAAGTTAACAACGGTCGTTTTGGTCCTTACGTTAAGTTTGGTGCAAAGTTTATCTCTTTAGCTCCAGGACAAGATCCGTTAAGTATGGAAATGGACGATGCTATCGTTTTAATTAAAGAAAAAGAAATTGCAGACGCACCAATTTATGACTATAAAGGACATGGTGTAACCAAAGGGAAAGGGCGTTTTGGACCCTTTATTAAATGGAACAGTTTATTTATTAATGTCAATAAAAAGTACGATTGGGATACTTTATCTAATTCTGATATTGAAGAGTTAGTAGATGCTAAAATCCAAAAAGAGATAGATAAAGTCGTACATAATTGGGAAGACGAAGGTATACGTGTAGAAAAAGCACGTTGGGGAAGACACAATATACTAAAAGGTAAAATTAAAATCGAGTTACCTAAAACTGTTGATGCAGCAGCTTTAACTTTAGAAGAGGTTAAAGATTTAATCGAGAAAAAAGCACCTAAAAAGAAAGTCGCCAAGAAAAAAACAACGACAAAGAAAAAAACAGTGACAAAGAAAAAAACAACCGTTAAAAAGAAATAGTAATAACAAATGAATTTTAATTTCCTGTCTCCAGTTTCAGATACTGTATTGGCGCATAATCAATTGTTATCGCCTTTATGTTTAGGAAGAAAAATTAAGGTGCATTCGCAACAAAACGGGATTCCGGATTTAGACGATTGTAAACTTGCTATTATAGGTGTTTTAGAAAACAGAAATGATGTTAACTATATTGGTGAAGCCTTTAATTTAAACGAAATTAGAAAAGCACTTTATACATTATATCCTGGAAGTTGGAACACGACCATAGCTGATTTAGGTGATATTGAAAAAGGAGAATCTGTAGAAGACACCTATTTTGCTTTAAAAGAAACCCTAACAATACTTATTCAAAAAAGAATCATACCCATTATAATTGGAGGAAGTCAAGATTTAACTTATGCTAATTATCGTGCTTACGACTCGTTAATGCCAATGGTTAATATTGTAAATGTGGATAGCGGATTTGATTTAGGAGATTCTTCTAAACCAATAAAAAACAAAAGTTTTGTTGGAAAAGTTATTTTAGATCAGCCTTATAATTTATTTAATTATGCAACAATAGGCTATCAAACCTATTTTAATAGTCAAGAGGAAATAGACTTAATGGAACGCTTATATTTTGAAGCGTATCGTCTAGGCAAAATTTCAAATGATATTACAATTGTAGAGCCAGTAATGAGAGATGCAAATATTGTGTCGGTTGATTTAGGTGTTTTAAAGGCTGCAGAAGTAAGCCTTAAGCAAGAAGTGTCACCAAATGGTTTGGATGGAAAAGAAATCTGTGCTGTAGCTCGTTATGCAGGTATAAGTAATAAAGTATCTTCTTTTGGTATCTATGAGTATAAACCGTCTCAAGATGACCATATTACTTCAATGCTAATCTCACAAATGATTTGGTATTTTATAGAAGGTGTTAACTGTAGAGTAAAAGATGATGATTTTTCTAATGGTAATAATCATCAAAAATTCATTACTTTTACAGACTCACAAGAATTAATATTCTACAAGAGTACTAAAACAGGAAGATGGTGGATAGAAATACCATTTTTATCAAATGTTAATAATAAATTAAAAAAACATACGTTATTACCTTGCACGCACCAAGATTATTTGGATGCTAGCAGTGGTAAAATACCAGATAGATGGTATAAAGCGTATCAAAAAAACAATGTTTAACTAATAATAGATTACAGATAAACGACCTTTTAAATCGTTGAAGTGTAAATTTTTAACGATTAAATGTATTTTTTTTTGGTTAAAAAGTTGTTTTTTAAGAAATATATAAATATGTTTACGCTCTCAAAAAAAGGGAGAGCATTAAATTAACCTCGAATTTTCAATGAATATGAAGAAGTTTCTAGTAATAACAGCAGTTTTCGCGCTTTTAGCAAGTTGTGGTTCCAAAGATAAAGGACAACTAGTTGGTGTTAAAGGGAAAAAATGGCATCCAGAAAAGCCTTATGGAATGACATTAGTGCCTGGTGGCGCATTTATTATGGGTAAAGCTGATGATGATTTAGCTGGTATTCAAGACGCACCTGCCAAAACAGTTACTGTAGCATCTTATTATATGGATGAAACAGAAATCACTAATAGTGAGTACCGTCAATTCGTAGAATGGGTTCGTGACTCAACAATTCGTACCAAGTTAGGTATCTTAGCAGATGAGGTAGGTATGACCCCAGATGATGGAGGTATCGGTGAGTTTGCATTTAAAGGTGCTGATACAACTGGTATGTCTGCTTACGAAAAGTATATGGATGCTAACTATGCTGGTCTAGGTGAAACAGGTTATGAAGACAAAAAATTAAATCATGATGTTGATTTAATTTTTGATACTTCAGAATATCCAGATGAATTTTATGTAGAGGTTATGGATACTATGTATTTGTCTCTAGAAGAATCTTATAATGGACAACGTACATGGGATGTTACTAAATTTAAGTTTCAATATACCTACATGGATATTCAAAAAGCAGCAAAAAACAAAAAATTAAGACGTAAAGACGTAATAGTTAAAGAAGAAGTAGAAATCTATCCAGATACTACAGCTTGGATTAGAGATTTTGCTTATTCTTATAACGAGCCTATGCATAATGATTACTTTTGGCATGATGCATATAGTGATTACCCAGTAGTTGGTGTGACATGGGAGCAAGCTAAAGCATTTTGTGAATGGAGAACACTATATCACAATGCGTATCGTAAAGAAAGAAAAATACATAATGTTAGTCGTTATAGATTACCATCTGAAGCACAATGGGAGTATGCAGCAAGAGGAGGCTTACAAGCAGCAACTTTTCCTTGGGGAGGACCTTATGCTAAAAACGACAGAGGTTGTTTTATGGCTAACTTTAAACCATTAAGAGGTGATTATGCAGCAGACCAGTCTTTATATACAGTAGAAGCTGATGCTTATGAGCCTAACGATTTTAACCTTTATAATATGGCTGGAAACGTTTCAGAATGGGTAGATTCTTCATATGATCCAGGATCTTATGAGTTTGCTTCAACTATAAATCCTAGTGTAAATGACCCAAATAACCAACGTAAAGTTGTACGTGGTGGATCATGGAAAGATGTAGCTTACTACTTACAAGTAAGTTCTAGAGATTATGAATACGCAGATTCTGCAAGAAGTTATATTGGTTTTAGAACTGTACAAGATTATATGGGTACAGATGTAACCGCTAACGCAAGAAACTAAATAAATTAATTAATAACCTAATTAAGTAAAAAACTTAAAACT
>JALZUT010000011.1 GCA_023300575.1 Olleya sp. | reverse complement strand
ACTACAACGTGTACAATATGCACCACTGCAATTAGGTAAATATAAGTAACCGTTATGTTACTTGTTGGTCCTGTAAAGTTATAGCCTAAGGCTATTATTTGATTAAAACCTAAAAATTGGTTGTAGATAAAAAATACGCCTAAAGCAAAAGTTATACTTAACATTACAGTTGTTAGACTTTTATTTTCTTGTTTTAAAGCACGTTTTGCAATCAAAAACGTAATACTACTAACTAGCATTACAATAATACTAATCCAAAATGGTTTTGGCATTTCAAAACCTTGAAGCCAATCTGGTCTAGAACTACTTACAATAAATGCACTAGTCCAACCTGCAAAAGACATGATTAATGAGGCAATACCAAAATAGAGCATCATTTTTCTAGCTCTACCTTTTTTTTGTTCTAGGGTTCCTTCTGTTAAATCCATTTATCTTATAAATTTATCTGCTACATATACAATCTGAATAATTGTAATGTAAAATACACTTGACAACATTAATTGCTTTGCTGCCTTCTCTGTCATTTTTTTATAAAGCTGAATGGCGTAGTACAACATAACTAAACCTAAAGCAAATACAATAACTGCTGCTACAACCGATAATTTTAACTGTCCAGTAATACCAAACACAGGTACAATTGAAACCAAAATAGTCCAAACAGTATAGACTATGGTTTGGATAGCTGTGCCTTTATCCTGCTTTCCTGTTGGTAGCATAAAAAAGCCTCCACGTTTATAATCCTCGAATAAAAACCAGCCAATTGCCCAAAAATGTGGGAATTGCCAGAAAAATTGTAGAGCGAATAACGTCCCTGGTTCTATACCAAAATCATTAGTTGCAGCAACCCAACCTAACATAAATGGGATGGCTCCTGGTATTGCGCCAACAAAAACAGATAATGGTGTTTTGGTTTTTAAAGGCGTATAAACACTGGTGTATAAAAATATTGAAATCGCGCCAAACATTGCTGTTTGAGGATTTATAGTATATAATATTACGATACCTAAAATGGTAAAAACACACGCAATTACAAATGCTGTATTTACTGTCATGCGCCCAGACGCAACTGGTCTGTTTCTGGTACGATGCATTAAGGCATCTAAATCTTTTTCTATAATTTGGTTGAAAGCATTACTGGCACCAACCATAAAATAACCTCCTAAAGACAACAATAAAACTATTTTTAAACTTACCGTATCTGCACCAAGAAAATATCCAGCAACCGAAGAAAACACAACACTTAATGATAAGCGCATCTTAGTGATTTCTTTAAAATCTGAAAGTGCTGAATATTTTATTTTTGATGTTGTAACTGTACTCAAACCAACGCTAATTTTTTGCTGGTGCAAAGATACTGCTAAAAAGGATTTTAGCATAAAAAAACCACAAGGTTTTTAGGCTTGTGGTTTTTAGATTTTAATGAGGAATATGTTTAAGACTTACATTACCTACCTGCATTTTCAACTTTATCAATAATAGTCCAATAATTTTCTTCTTTTTTGAAAATGAATAAAGTCGTATTAGACTTTGCAGAGTGCGCCACAAAAGCATGTTCTTTCTTACTATCAAAATAAGGTCTTGAAACATAATTTCCATTTAGACTAGATAGTCTAACTTCTGAACCTTCTTTTGAAATGGAATTAATTATACTTGTATCCCATTCCTTATATTCAGTTTCAGATTTTAAAAAATTATCAAAATCATTTTTAGTAAAAAAACTATCAATTGTATTCCATTGTCTTTTCCAAAATCTTTTTCTTTCTAATTGTTTTTCTTTACTATCGTATATTATTGAATCTTTTTCTTCATCATAGCCAACATAAATTTTATAAAAAGGTTTGTTTTGAAATTTAAATTCATAATACTTCCTTAAAATATTTTTACTATTATTTATATTTTTATTTAAATAATAAATAGTATCATTAGTTAATCTGGATGACTTAACTACTTTTTCTAAAAAAGATGATTCTTCTTTAAATGACTGTGAAATGCAAGCAATTGTTGTTAAAAAACTAATAAGAAGTAAACCCTTAATTACATTTTTTTTCACCTTTTGCATTTGCTGTGATATTTGAATTAGTTAAAATAATAAGTACTATCAACTTCTTTAAAAACTGTTTCCCATTTTGAGTCATTTTTTCTTAATAAATAGATTGTATTAATAACGAATCGTCCTTCACTAATTCTTTTATAAACTATAGCTTTATCTTTTTTGAGATTATAAACTGGAGGTGAAATATCTAGCTCTTTTTTTTTAAAAAAACTGTTAAAAACCGCTTGTTGTTTATTATCTAAATCCCAATTTTTTATAATTACATTTCCATAATCAAAAGAATCTTTTAAAAATGTTTCAGCAACTTCATTTATTCCTTTACCCATTTTTATATAAGCATCTCTTGTAATTGGTTTTTCAAAAGGTAAAAGTGGACTTGTATCAAAATAAACAGAATCATTTTGAATAGATTTTTTATAATTTTTATCAGTATTACTTTTATATACAATGTTTTTTGAGTTTCTGTATCTGAAAAATGTGATAGTTTTTTTATTATCACTCTCTAAATTAAAAAATAAAGAATCTGATTTAGAAAAACTACTTTGGTATAAAATAGAATCTAGAATTTTTTTATCTTCATTCTTTTTCTCACAAGAGTAAAAAAACAAAGTTAGAATTATTACTGTGAATAGTTTAACAGTCATCTCCTTTCGCATTTGGTGTGTTATTTTGTTCATCTATTCTTTTAATATTAAGTTCTTCACCTGTATTATCTCCCGTATCTATAAAAGGCATTGCTGGTGTGTTAAAAAAAGAACCTTTAGTTATGTCTTTACAGTATTGATGTGTAATATTTGTCATTCCAGCATTTTGAGCATACTGAAATAATGAATAAAAAGGGAAGCCTACAATCACCTTATTTATGAATTCGTATTCTTGAGCATTAGATATTGAACTAAAAAAGAATATGGTTATAATAAAAGTGTTTTCATATTTTAATTAAAAAATTAAATTCAACCCTCTACTTCAAAAAAGACATCTGTACTCAATAATTTGAAATAACCAAAATTTGATAAATCAATTAATATTTTTGCTTTAAAGAAGCCTTTATCTACTATTTTAAGAGTTTTATCTAATTTCAAGTTTTTAAAACATAATACTTCACCCTTTTTTGATGATAGAACTTCTCTACCTGATGTATTAGCCATTAAATTGGTTTCAACAGTTTTACTTAATTGTTTATACAATTTATAGTTGTTATCTTCTTTCTTGTAGAGCTCTATAATAATTTCTCCTTGATTACTTGCGGAGAAGTCAAACCAACGAGGTGCAAATAAATCTTTAATACCATAATTAGTGATGGTTAAGTCAAAAAATTTTTGCTCATTTAATTTATATATTTCCTTATGCGTAGTAGCAAAAGTGGATATTTTATAAAACTCTGCATATCCATATTTTGAATCTTTATCAATCTTATTGTTCACTGATGAATCATTTACAATCTTTGAACTAGAACAATTCATAATGGTTAAAAAAACTGTAACCGTAAATAAAATTTTCTTTTTAATCATATTAATTTTCTTTACATATTTCTTTAACCGTTTTACCTGTGTTAAGCAATTCTATAATTGTCTTTTTAAATTCTTGATCGTAAACTATTCTTCCCATTTTTCTAAGTTAATTTATTCACTCAAAAGCGTACCAAAAAAACTAGACATTCCAACTAATAGAAAATATTACTATTAATATAAATGCATATTTTTTATTAATCACATTCTTGATTTTGGTTAAGAAATTCCATAAGGTATAATCTTCTCAATAATCCATATTTTATTAATCTTTTTTACCTGAAGTATATAACTACTACCGAATTTTGAATTATATGACAATCTGACAACTAAAACACCAAAATCTTTATTTTTATTCAAAATTACTTTACTAAAAGCATATTTACCAACTATGACTCTTGGCTCATTTTTATATATTACTGCTTTTTTTTCATCAAAGTCTTCAAAACTAATTATTTTATATTTAGAATTTAATTTATTAAAATTTTCATAATCAATATCAATTTTTTGTTTTTTAGACTTTTTAGTCTTTTTTAAAAAATTAAAATTCTTATTAGAATCATTAAGATTTAATTTATTTAAAATAACATCTGTTACTTCAAAGTAAGAAACTGTATCTTCAACTACTACTTTTAAAGGAAGAATCTCTAGTTTTTGTAATGAATCTCTTTCTCTATATAAACTGTCTCTATCAGCTTTGGTTAGAAAATCTTTTGGAGAAGGTAGAATCTTTATTCTAAAATCATCAATCGTTTTATCTATTACGTCAAAAATAATTGAGTTAATTATTTTACTATCAAAAGGTTCTATTTCTTTTGTTTTACTACAGCCAAAAAAAATAGATAATAATAAAATTAAATAAAAACTACAGGTCGCAATTGTGTTCAATTTCGTCATTTTTAGGTGTTTCAGATAAATTATTATAATTCGTTATTTGTGTTTGTGTTACCAAGTTAGCATTTTTACCTACTGCAGATAGACCATCCCAACCAAGACTCATATAATAATCTAAAAAATATGAATTATTATCAAACGCTCTTAAAGCTTCAGCAATTGGCAAGACATGATAATAAACCATAAACTGATGGGTAACTAAATTGGATACATCGTCAAAAGATTCATCTGTACCATAAGTATCATATTCAATTAAAGATATTAAATAATTGTATCGATCTTCAGAATAAGGGTAAACACCTCCGTTTTGCTCTTCTACTATTCTTCTAATTTCTGCGTGTATTGACTCATGCAAAATATCAGATCGATTTACCAGAACCATCTTCAAAAACACATCTTTCATTGTTACTTTTATCAAACAATAAATAAACTTCTTCTTTCTCCTGAGATAAAACTAAAAAAGGTGTTAAAAATATCAATTGCCATAAAAAAAAATTAATCTATACATATCTCATTATTATTATCGTTAATATAATCTTCTATTACTCCTTCAATTCTGTCTTTTTCCGTTTCACTATCATTATCAAAATTATTTAACATGATATATTGGAGTATAATAGCGACAATAAATTGCCATATTTTAAAACTAAAATCTGAATGAATATCATATGAATAAATTATTATCAAAGCCAAAGAAATAATAATAACTCCAATCACGATTTTTCTCAAGTTATTGAAAAAGCTAATTTTCTTTATGAATAATGAATTTATATAAAAAAATAGAATTGGAGATATAATACCAACAACAAATAAATACGAAATATCTACTATGCGGAATTTTCCTATTTGAAATCTTTTTTCAAGCAATAACTCCAATAAATTCCCTACTAAAGAATAAACTAATATTCCAAGAATAAAACTAATATATGAGGCAATAAAAAAATTAAAAGTAGTCTCAAAATTAAATTCTTTTAGATTACATAATATAATTACTAAACAAAATATTAATGGTATAATCCAAAAGTTCACAAAACTAAATGACAATACACAAAGTATAGGGACAATAATTATTTTAGCAATTTTAATCACAATTAATTTCTTCTATTGTTTCATTACTTATCTATAATTTCAGATTAAAGATCAAAATACCAATTAAACAAATCTGTTCTAATCCCAAAGTTAATCCAAGCTGTACTGTTGTTTACAACAGATGTAGTTTGCGCTTCTGGATTAAAATTACGGTAACTTAGATTTACAAATGCTTTTAAATTTGAAGCTGGATTTACTAAGTATCCCAATTGTACACTTGCGTTTACAGACGTTGTTCTGATACCTTGACCAATTACTATCCCTGTGTCTGATGGTCTGTCTTCTTCGTCTGCAAAAATATCGCCTCCATAACTAAAGTTGTCTGTACCATCATTAACATCCAAACCTCTAACACCAGTTATTACTTTGGCTTCTCCAAACCATCTGTCTTTTTGATAACGTCCAATAAGGACTAGCTCTCTAAAGTTTGCGCCCCAAAGATGCGCCATAGGTTGGTTGTTATGTGCGTAATTTAATACAATAGTATTATGAGAATAGGTGTATGGTCGTACTTGGTTATATTCGGCTTGAAGCATTAAGTTTTTTACTTTAAACGCATTAAAATATTTTGCGCCTAGCTGAAAACCAAATTTGTTTTTCCAACTTTGCTCTCCTCCTGTAACATCACTTAAAGAAAATTCGTCTAAAATAAACTGTCCGTAAAAGTTGACATTATCGTTATGCTTGTATTTTCCAGAAAAGCCTATAATAGCATTTCCTGCTCCTTGACCAGTTTCAAACTCGATAGCCCTAAAAAAGATTAATGGGTTTAAGTAATTGATATCAAAACCTCTGTCGTTACTGTTTTCCCAAACAACAGATTCAAATAAACCTAAGTTAAATTTCTTTGAAACGTTCCAACTTAAATAGTGGTTGGCTATATATTTTGTTCTAAACGCTTTGTCTTCAACTACTGCATCACGCACATCTTTTAACCACGTCCAAGTATTAGTGTATTTTATTTTCCAAAATTTAGTATTCAATTTTAAAAATGGGTATGGACTTGCCACATCACTTTGTAATAAACTTCTGTAACCATCACCTATAAATTGTTTACCATGACCAAATTGGATATTCATAAACTTTGAAGGCGAATATGACAAGTACGCTTCCGCTACTGGATAATCATACGCGTCGTCTTTAAAACGCTTTGCAATACCACGTCCTGGTATAATTGCAGGATCTGGACCAAATGCTTTTAAACTTTCGGCAAATTGGTTATAGTATTGTGCAAAACGTCCTTGACTTTCAAAAACCGAAGCCGAAAAACTAAGTTTATCACCTAAACCTCCTTGCACATATAAACCACGTGTATTGTTGTACGTATAATTAAAATCGGCATCTGTATC
Source organism: Olleya sp. (assembly GCA_023300575.1). GTDB lineage: Bacteria > Bacteroidota > Bacteroidia > Flavobacteriales > Flavobacteriaceae > Olleya. The sequence goes on along the minus strand of JALZUT010000011.1, from coordinate 11,665 downwards.
TTTTCCTAATTGTAAATCAAAAATAGGATCTATAGTAAACCAATAGTCTTCACTTTGAAGCTGAACCAAATGTTCGTTCCATATTTTTTTTCCTACCCAAGTTTGAGTGTCTTTTTTAAGTGCTTCATTTTCTGCTTCAAAATCATAGTAATTTACTACGTCTTGATACATATATGGTTTTGAAGCTGTGTGACTATTTGTACCAACACGATTAATATCTTGATCAAACCTAGAATAGTTTTCATGAGAAAATGGAATATTTACTTGACTACGATATGCTTTGTTATCATATTTGACAATCTCTTTTTGTATGTCATCAAATTCTTGTTTTGAGTGTTGTTGAAGTGCAGTAAGTTGCTCTATCTGGTTTACCTTGTTTTCTTTTATAGTTTCATTTTTGTCTTCTACAGAAGCAACAACAGGTTGATCGCTTGGTGTATTTTTTTCGTTTAAAGGCAAATAGAGAGTCATACTATATTGCTTAAACGTTGGATTGCCATTATAGGTTGCTGGTTCTATAGTTGGAAAGCTATTAAAAACACGAGTCGCTTCTTCTTTTAATGTTTTATCCTGTGCGTCTACATAGATGGTTTTAAAATCACCTTTTACAGTAACTTCGAAGACTACAGCAATTTCACCTTTATAATCTTGAGTAATATTATCGGGTAATTTAAATTGGGAGTAAATGACTTTATAAACTTCTTGATTAAAACAATTATTTAACTGCTTTAAAGAAGTCTCTTTACAACCTTCAAAACGAGGTGATTGCTCATAATAATTAGTGTCTTGCGCGTAGGTTAACGCAGAACAAAAAAGGAGAAGTCCTAAAATAAAAGTCTTCATATTGGGCTTGAGATTTTAATTTTGCTGAAAGATACTGCTTTTTTTTAAACGCTATAAAACAGAAAAAATCGCTACCTTAAAAGGTAACGACTTTAATTGTGTCTAATTTTGCTTTAGTATCTTACTTCAAAGACAATAGGTAAAGAATATAAAACGGATACTGGCTCTCCACCTTGTTCTCCTGGTTTCATTTGCGGAACTTTATCAACTATTCTATTAGCTTCTTTTTCTAACTTCTTGTGTGGCGCTCTAGTACTCATGATTTCAACATTCCCACTTTTGTTGATTCTAAAGTTTACATAGATACGCTGAATCCCTTCTTTTAACCCTAACTCTGATCCTAAATCTTTATCAAATTTTTTCTTAATCAATTTAGATAATTTATCAGACATGCATTTTTTGCGTTGCTCATTATTTTTAGATTTTTCACATCCTGGATAAATTGGAACCATTTCTACAAAATTGACATGTACATCTTCGTCTGGTTCTTCAGGATCTAAATCGCTTTCATCTATTGGTTTAGCTCCTTCTTTTACTTCTTTTTTAGTTTCATCTGTAATAAGATTCTTAGTCTCTACCTCGTCTGGAGTATCATTATCAATGATTTTAGGCTCAATAATGTGTTTTGCTTTTGTTTTTACTGGTTCTTTTGTTTCAATTACTTCATCATAGACTTTAAATCTATTATCCGTGAATTGGTAGTCTTCTTCAATAGGTTCTGCATTTGTAACAATAGCTAGTCCTTTGTCTTCAAAACGCATTTCTAATGCACCATAAGCAGCCAATAAACACACAATTAACCCAACCTGAAAGAACAGCGTCGAGTTTTTTTGTAAATTTGCATCATGTTTTTGTGATTTTTGCACGTTTTTCTCATTTTGGCGAGTGAGAGTGTGCAATTCTTTCGAATTCTTCATAATAATTATAGTTTAAATGTTAATGTTATGAGGAAATCACAATAAACGTACCAAAAACAAAAATCCCGCTACTTAATTGTAACGGGATTTTTAAACTATATGTAAAGTGTTTTATTCTACCTTGAACGTAATAGGTAAAGAGTAAGGTACATTTACTGGCTTACCTCTTTGTTTACCTGGCTTCATTTTTGGCATTTTATTAATTACTCTTGCTGCCTCTTGTTCTAACCTTGGGTGTGGCGCTCTTGACCTTACACCTACAATATTTCCTGACTTATCTATTTTGAAAGACACAAAAATACGTTTAGTACCAGAGTCTAATCCTAAATCTTGCGCTAAATCTGTATTAAAATTTTTACGTACAAATTTTCCAATTTTTTCGGACATACATTTTCTTTTTGCATCATTGTTACCTGCTTTTTCACATCCTGGAAAAATTGGCACATTTTCAATAATATTAAAAGGTACGTCTACGTCTTCTTCTACTTCTTCTACTTCTACTTCTTCAACCTCAACAATTACTTCTTCTTGAGTTGTTTCTGTAGATTCAATTACTGTTTCTTCAATTTCCTCTTCATCCTCTACTACCTCAATAACTTCTGGAGCTGCTGGTGGTGGTGGAGGTGGTGGTGGTGTGTTTAATATTTCTGTAATCGGAATCTCTTCATCTATTTCGTCTTCAAGATTTAATTGACCAATATCAATTGCTTCTTTGTCATAAGTCTTGTAATTAATCGCTGTGTAAGATAAAAACAGCATTAAGGCTAAACCTACTGCTAGGTATAAACCACTGTTACGTCCTACATTCGATTCTGGATTTTTCTTTGCTTCCATGGTTTTGAATATTTACTGAATGCTAAAATAACTATTTATTTGTTAGAAAAACAAGGTAATATTAGTTTTTAACTTTCCTTTTTGTTACAAAATTAATAATAAGTACTGCTAAACAGGCTCCTACGGTATTTGCTAAAATATCTAAAAGGTCTGCTTCTCTGTAAGTTGTTACAGTGTGTTGTAATATTTCAATTATTATGCCCAATACTATTGCAGCTATAACAGCAATAGTTATTGACTTTTTCCTTTCTTTTTTAAATGAGTTGTGTAAAGTTAAAAACCAAACTAAAGTAAACAAACAATAAGCTAATAGATGAAATAATTTATCACTATTTGTTGGTATACCATTTGGAGTTGGAGACTTAACCAAACTTAAGACTGCTAAAACTAAACTGTAAGTTACACTTAAAAAAGGTAAAAATTTAAGCACCAATTATGCTTTTGTAATCCTCTGCAGATAGTAAATTATCTAATTGAGATACATCAGATACTTTTACTTTTACCATCCAACCATCACCATAAGGATCTGTATTTACTTTTTCTGGTTCGTCTTCCAAACTGTCGTTAAAGGCAATTATCTCACCAGATACTGGTAAAAATAAATCTGAAACCGTTTTTACAGCTTCAACTGTACCAAAAACTTCATCTGCTTCTAGAGTTTCGTCTAAAGTCTCTACTTCAACATAAACAATATCACCTAATTCACTTTGTGCAAAATCGGTAATTCCTATTGTAATCTCGTCTCCTTCTACTTTAACCCACTCGTGGTCTTTAGTGTACTTTAAATCTGATGGTATGTTCATTTTATATTTTTTTATATGAATTACAAATGTATCTAAAAGACTAATAAATTCAAACTAAGCTGGGTTAATTTCCAAAATTATATCTGATTGTAAAACCAGATCGAATTGTGGTTTGTGGAAACGCAGTAGAAATAGCAAATTCTGAGAATGTATAATCAAAATAGAAAAGCCCTGTTAGATTTTTACTAAATGCATATTCTGCATTATACTTTAGTCCCCAAATGGTTTGTCCATTTGTAATTTGATTATTGTCTATATCTAAAAATCTAATTATTGTTTTATTATCTCTAACAGATACATCTGCAGACATAACTAAATCTGAAACTACTGCCTTTTTAGGTCCTGCTAATTCTGATTTTATACGCACATCTTTTATTCTGTAACCTAAACCAACAGTATATTCGTTTCCGTTTATTTCGGTCAGTAAATTATTATCAAAACTTAAGGATAATGCTCTGTCTTTTCTCATTTCTAATAAAATTCTTACCGAATTTTTCATTTCCATATCAAAACGGAACAATGGACTAAATTGCTCTGTAATTGTTACACTACTATACAACTCTTCACTTTTAAAATTTCCTGCTTGATCTATATCTTCTGCTGGCTGAAAGTCGTAATCTAAACTATAATCAATACCATCAAAATCTAAGTTTGTTCTAAACTGACCAATAGTATAATTAGAACGGTAACCATGTGTCAAAGAGAAACGTTTAAACTTCTTTTTAAACCATTTTAGTTTCATAAATCCAGAGTACTTAATATCCCAATTTGGAATTGGTACATCCTTTAAAGCACCAAGTTTTGTTTTTTCTGCGTTCTGACCAGAATAAGCACTAACAAAAGCTGGCAATAATACTTCCATACTACTTTTACCAAAACCTCTTGGAAAACCATCTGCATCAACATTTGTAACACTTGCTCCTCTTTCCTGTGCTAGACGTCTTGCAACTGTTAAACGGTTAGCTCTAAAATCATCAAATGCTTGTGATCCTGTTTCATCACTCTTACCAAAAGCAGTTGGCAATGTAAAGGTCGAAATACTAAAATTACCAAACACATTAGGCGTTAGTGATTGGTAGATACCGTTCTCTACTATGTAGTTTTCTGTGTAATTTTCGGCATAAGTCCTAGATCCAACTATATCTATTTTAAAATCATTAAATGGTTCTAGGTTTGCCGATATATCTAATTGTTTGGTTTGATTGGTTGTGTACTGTTGATTAAATTGATCAAATAAAGTTAACCAACCATTTCTGGCAGCTAGATCTCTTACATCACTTTGACTACCAAAAGTGTATCCTAATGTAGGTTTTGCTGTTCCTAAAAACCCTGGTGTCTGTAAAAACCCTGGTAAATAGGTCCCATTAGTTTCACTATAAACTGCCTGAATACGTTTTACAGAAGTTAATAGGCCAACTCCAAAGTTTCCTATTTTTGCTCCAATACCATCACCTTTCTTTTTAGGTGCAGCTACTTTCTTCCCAACTTTTGTGCCTGCTGGTGGCAAACTACTTCTACTCACTTTATTACCTCTAGTGGTTCTCTTTTTAACTATACCTAAATATCTGTACAACTTATTCATGTCTAAAGTTGAATTAATATTATGTGTACTACCATTAGAAATGGCATTTCCAATATCAAACGATTGACCTTCGTAAGGATCAGGTCCTTTTTGCCACTGGTATAAACCAGAATAAGAATAAGTAGCTTGAAGAAAACTTAACGTTGGTATTTTATTAAACGGAAGCTCGTAATTAACCTGTATTTGTTGTTGCTGACGATTTGGGTCTCCCAAATCGAAGAAGCCATTCCAAACATCTAGTCTTGGATCTGGTTCGTTTGAAATGTTGTCTCTAAAATAATTACGTACAATATTGTTTTTTGTTGTTGAGTAATTAACCTGAAGCGATTTACTTAAATTCCAGTTTAAGTTGTATTGATAATCAAATGTATAATTACGTCTAAACAACTCCTCTAACCCAATATTACCACCACCTAAATCTATGTCTCTAAATTTTTGACGATTGAATTGTCTATTTAAATCTGTGTTTACAGTAAAGCTTGATGGTAACAAATTAAGATTAAGTTCTTTTAAAAACTTCCAATATTTACCTGTAAATAATGAATCGTTTTTCTTGAAAGGTTCTACGATTTTAGGTTCAAAATTATAAGCATAATTTACACCTGCTCTTATTTGTTTATCTTCCGAGTTTTCGATTTCGAAATCGCGATGTTCAATTTTATTATAGGAGTAATTTAGTGTTACGTTTTCTACATCATAAAAGCGTGGTTTACCATCTCCTGTTCTATTTTTTTTAACGCCAATTAAACTGATATTCCTACGTTTGGTGTAAGATTCGGATTGTTCTAAAATACGGTCGCGTTCTAAATCGTCTTCAGCTTCATCTAGACGTGTATCCAACTCTATATCTTCGAATTGCTGGTCAAACTTAGGTGTAATAACTTGTACGCCTTGACCATAATTAAATGGAATTTGTAATCCCCAATTTTTTGGTAATAATTGACCTGCATTAATATTTGTTACAACGTCATACTGTTTTACATCTTCTAAACTACGTTCTTGTGGACCTTGATTAACATTTCCAAACCCAGCTGTACTCATTCTACCTGTAGCACTTACATTAGCAAAATCTGCTAAGTTAGTATCTATAGACATTACTGCTGCCCAACCGCCTTCGTTTTGTAATCCAGACAAACGTAGTTCATTAAACCAAACCTCACCACATTGTACATTATTAGTTCCATTTTTAACACCAACCATTAAGGTTCTTATATCTCCAAAATTAGGATTTCCTTTTATGGCTACACGATGCTGTCCAGAAACATATCCAGCAAATTGATCTACAACCGGAACCAACTCGTTATTTACTAAATCAAAGAAATTAGCTGATCCATTTGTCAATGTTTGATTGGTAATACCTAAAGATTTAACACGTTGTAAAACTTCTAAATCTAAATTAATTTCGTTTTGTTCTGGCCAATAGGCATCAGCAGTGCTTCCACCATTAAAGACTGTTAGTGGTACTTCAATCTGATAGTAGTTTTCGGTTAAATCATTACCCATTCTTATAAACCCAACTAGTTCATCATCACCTAAGCCTGAGACTTCACCATCTCTTGCATGCATAAACATACGAAGTGTTTCATACTGACGCATATCCACACTAATATTTTTAAATACTGCTCTAGCGTCCTTTGCTGCTAAATCACATACATCAACAACTAATGACTGTTCATTTTGTCTTACTATAGTGTTGTTATTATTTAAACGCTCTGGTACTACATTTGGTGGAGATACATAATTACCTTCATTCTCTTGTGTACTTACTGCTCCTACTGTAAAGTCTGTATCATCAAAATTTAAAGGTGTTGCACCACCATCTAATGCTAATTGAAAACGTCTCCAATCACTACGTACTAGTTCTAAACTACCAAATCTTAGTACTGTAGTTTGCGAAAATTCTTCTAAAAATAAACGTGTAAAGCGAATAGATCGTAGATCTGTTATTCCGTTTACTACAAACTCATCGTCAGTACGAATTGGTATTCTAAATTGGTACCATCTTGGAAAAGCAGTATCTCCATTTGGTAAATCCCTAGGGTTACCTTGATCCAATACATTTTTGCTATCAACTATAAACTCGTTATTTACATTTAAGGTTGCAGGCGTAATTTCTACTTCATAGTCAAAATAGCTATCAATAGTGTTCATGGTATTATCACGGTTGATATCTTCTACATCAGGAAGCGTTGTTGCGCCTCTATTAGTATCTGTAAAAATATCTGGAGAATTACCTTCTAATCCATTATAGCGTTTATAACGTTCAAAAACATCACCTTCTGTATTTAAGTAGTAATTATAATTATCGTTAGCTGGATCTGTTAATCCCATAAACGGACTATATATAGCGGACAAAAGTGGATCTGGTGTACCATTTTGTCCAGGAAAAGCGATTGCTTCTTCACTATCATCATAACCATCAAATCCAATATCTTGATTGGTTCTTTCTTGTCCTAGGGTATCAAAAGCATAAATTAAAGATTGATTTTGTGGTACAACATAAGGATTATCAGCTGTTACACTATTAGCTAGTAAACTAATGTTACCATCTTGTGGCAAACCGTTTTCATACTGTTTACGACCATCTTTTAAAACATCCTCAGAAATACTTCCTAAATTTATATGTAGCTTACCTCCTGTATTTGTTGGGTTTTCTTGAAATGGATCTTGTAACCAAAACTCAATATACTCAACATTAGATTGTTCAAAATCTGTAGAGGTAATTTGTCTAGTAATACCAGCCCAAGCTTCTTGTGGATTATCTATAACACCACCTTCTACTCCTGGTTTATAATTATATGGTCCACGCTCTTCTGGATAATAAACTAGATCTAATGTGTTTAAAACTGTTGTTTGTCCTTGTGCTATATCTTGTTCTGGAAACAACTCGTTTACAAACACACGACTTGTATATAAACTAGACATATCATCGTCTGATATACCATCTGGTCTTTGACTTCCAAAAAATATTGGATCTAAGGTATACCAGTTAAGCATCGCTCTATCAAACCCATTTTGGATACCGCTATTATCCTCATTACCTTCACTGTATATTCTTCCAAGCTCAATAGGTCTACTAGATAAAGACCAAGATTGAGGTGACCTTAGGTCAATTCCGTTTTGTGTACCTTCAAAGTCATCTATATATGCGGTAGCTTCGCCATTAAAATCAGTCCCTTTTGGTGCTCCTGGAAGTAAGTAGGCAAAGTCTCCTCTAACTGAAAAATTAGAAGGTGCATCTGTATCTATATTTGGTAATTTATTTGCTAATCTTGTTAAAAAAGGTACTTCTGAAGAAAAATTGGCATTAAACCCAAAAACAGTATTATTAATAGGCTCGCTATTAAAATTTGCTTTTTGCGTAATTGGTCTTTCATTTAAATTTAAATACGTTGTACCTATAACAAAGTTTGGGTTAAATTGATGCTCGACATGTATACCTGTAAAACGTTTAGTTTGTTGTCCGAAAATAGAATTACTTTCTGTGGTAACTTCTATAGGTACATTAGAGGCTTTTAATGCCTCATCCAATATAATAACGCGTCCTAACTGATAATTCACGGTGTAATCTACACCTTCAACCAGTATACGACCACCAGCAGTAACTTGTACAGATCCTCTAGGCACATTGAATCCTCCAATAGGTATACCTTGTCCTTGAGAAGATTTGTAACGCCCTTTAATTTGAAATTTATTTTTCTGAACTTCGTCTAAAGCTTGAGTTTTTGTTGCTTTATAAAGTAAATCGTAAACGTATTTTTCTTGATTGGCATTGGCATAAATATCGGCTTCATAATCTGAAGCATTATTACCTGTGTTATCATCATTATCTAAAACGTCGAATAAATAACGTCCAAAAGGCTCTACTTTAGTAAATACTATTTTTCCGTTTTGCGGAATTACAGTTATTCCAGGAACAAAATCAAAAAATCCATCACCATTTGCTTGAGGATCATTATTGAAATTTAATCTATCTAAATTAAACAGCCTTAAAAGTGTCGTTTCTTCAATTGAATTTCCATTAAAATCGGTCCCAAAAGGAGTTCCTTCAACTGGTGTAATGAAATTTAAAGCTGCAGATTCGTTATAAAATATATTTAATTTAAAATCGTCTTGATTTAACTGAAACGCACCTGTATCGTACACGTTTTTCATCATTAAATCCCAAATTGGTTGGTTAACACTTGTTATACTACTTTTTAGTAATTTTAAGAGTAATGCATTATTAGTTACATTAGTAACTTGTCCTTGTGTATTAACATCAACATCTGTTGCGCCAATACCATCATTTGCAAATTCTCCAACTTGAAATACCTGACCACCAACTGTATATTGATAGGCTACTGCTAAAACTTCGTCATTATTTAAACGTTGGTTTAACGAAATATAACCTAATTGTGTATTTAGTGTGTACTCTTGACCTTCTGTAAGTTTTCTTGTGTTTTCTTGTTTTGCAAAGTCAAACCCTTCATTAAAACTTGGAATAGAAATTCCGTTTTGCACTGTTGCTATATCTCTAACTGCATCTGTAAGTTGTGATCCTGCATTACCAATTATAGTTGGATTTAAACCATTATTGCCATTATCTGGAAATGCGTTAGGTCCTGAAAACACATTAACACCTGCATTACCAATAACATCTGTTTCTCCAAGATCTTGAAAAGCCACAAAGTTTCTAACGTTTTCTGTTCTATTAGTTCTGTTAGTAATCCAAACTTCTAATCTAGTAATCTGGATGTTATTTTCTATGTAAGGATAGTTTAGTAATGCTTGGTCATAATTATTTCTAAAATATTGTGCTAAGAAAAAGTGACGGTTTTCATCATAATCTCTGATAAAAAATTCAAATTCGTCTAAAGTACCTCCTCCTTGCGCAACTACAGATTGGCTATCTGATCGTTGATCAGAGAATACTCCTGTTACAGTTGTTTTACCAAATTTAAGTTGTGTTTTAACACCAAATAAACTTTGCGCTCCAGATATTAAGGAGTTATTAATTGGCATATTAACATTACCAACTTCTATTTTTTGAAGAATATCATCTTCGGTTGGTGTGTATTCTAATTTTATGATATTTTGAAAATCAAACGTTGATTGTGTATCAAAATTAGCATTTACTTGAAGACGTGTACCTACTTTACCTAACATACTTAAACTGATACGTTGGTCAAAGTCAAAAGAAAAGTTTCTTCTGTTTCTAGGAGAAAAAGAAGGATTATCTTGTTTTGTAAAGAGGACACCTAAATCCATTTCTACAGTACCTTGTGGTACAATTTCAATAGTGTTTCCTCCAAAAATGCTTTCAAAGAAATTAGAATCTACATAAAATTCTGGAAGTAGATTTTTTTGTGCGTCTTTACTATTTTCTTTCTTACCGTCATAAGCATCAATCTTATCTTTGTAATAGGATTTTAAATTTTCTTTGACTACTAAATCTTGATACTCTTGAGGTGATAATATTACCGGATAGTTTATATTAAATTGACCGACAGACTCTGTATAAATATACCTATCTGTAATTGGATCATAAGTATATAAGGATTGTACACTTGCCGGATTTGGCATGTTAATAGAACCTAAACTAAACCCTGTGTCGGTACTGTCTTGTTCTGTTCCTTGAGTTTCTTGTGCTAAAGCAATACTACTAAACAACAAAATAATTACAGTTAGTAAATTGTTTTTAAGGGATTTATAAAAACTATGTTGAGTTATATTCAAAATATATTATAAATTTTTTAAGGCTAATTTGATAATTGCTTCTACGTTAGCTTCTGGTTGAGTCATGACAATTTTGTCTACAACTTTTTCGGCTTGTTTTTTAGCGAATCCAAGCACTTCTAAAGCAGATAACGCTTCATCCTTGCTAGTATTGTTCTTATTAACAGAAACTTCGTCAATATCATAGATTTTAAGAATTTTATCTTTTAGATCTATAATAACACGTTGTGCTGTTTTTATACCAATTCCTTTTATAGATTGAATTAAAGCTACATCTTCTGTAGCAATGCCTTCTCTTATTTGTTTGGGTGTTAAAGAGGATAACATAGTACGTGCTGTATTAGCTCCTATACCACTAACCGATATAAGTAAACGAAACAATTCTCTTTCTGCGATTGAAGCAAAACCATACAAAGTATGCGCATCTTCTCTAACTTGAAGATGTGTATATAACTTAAGTGCTTCTTGATTTGGGATTTGCGAATATGTGTGCAAAGAAATATTTAGCAGATAACCCACGCCATTACAATCTATAACGACATCTGTTGGGTTTTTCTCTACTAATTTCCCTTGTATATGTGTAATCATTTGATATTAATTATTAAACCTCCAAATGTAAGAAAATTATTTATACAAAATAGCACATCTATATATTAGAGTTTTTCTCCATTTTTTCTTTTTGTTGTGCATCTATGACTGCTATAGCAGTCATGTTTACAATTTCATCTACACTAGCATCTAATTGAAGAATATGTACTGGTTTTTTCATCCCCATCATTATAGGCCCAATAGATTCTGCTTTATTTAGTTCTTTTAAAAGCTTGTAAGTAATATTAGCTGACTCTAAATTCGGAAAAATTAAAGTATTGACCTTTTTTCCTGCTAGTTTTGAAAACGGAAATTTATCCTGAAGCATTTTACTATTTAAAGCAAAATCTGTTTGTAGTTCTCCATCTACTATTAAATCT
>JALZUT010000010.1 GCA_023300575.1 Olleya sp. | reverse complement strand
ATGATATCTTCTGCTTCAAAACTATTGTTAACAATTCTGTACGAGGTATTATACATAGCTTTGTAATATCTGTTATAAATCTCCAATTGCGCCAATTGGTTTCCAGATAGACAAAGTGCAATAAGTTGCTCGATATTGTGTTTGGTTAATGACAAAAATGATGGTTTGTTATAGTAAAGAGGAAAGTTAAAACAGTTTGTTACACTTTTAGAAAAAAAACTTGATTTTTTAATTCTAACTTTTTAGCTGATAATTCAGAATTGGTAATTAGCAATTCATATTTTATAATTCAAAAGTGGCACATTAATTGAATTTTATATATCCAAGAAAGATAGCGTTTTTACTCTAAACTATACGTTACCAGTTAAATAGCTTAAGTTCAATTTTCAATTTTAAACAGAAATAGTCAAAACGAAACCAAATTTGTGACATTTTGACCTAAATATAAGTATGAAAAAATCTAATTTTATATCGCTTGACAGTTTGTCATTACAGGATTTTGATGAAAATTCAGAATTAATCCCATTGATGACACCTGAAGATGAAGAAGCCATAAGAAAAGAAGCCTTGCCAGAGAGTTTACCAATATTGTCGTTACGTAACACAGTATTATTTCCTGGAGTTGTAATACCAATTACAGCAGGACGTGATAAGTCAATCAAGCTAATTAACGATGCTAATAAAGGCGGAAAAGTTATTGGAGTTGTCTCTCAAATAGATGAAGAAGTAGAAGATCCAAAAGCAGAAGAATTACACCAAATAGGTACTGTTGCTAGGATTCTTAAAGTTTTAAAAATGCCTGATGGTAACACAACCGTTATTATACAAGGTAAAAAACGCTTTGAGATTGATAAGGTTCTAACAGAAAAACCTTATATAAAAGCAACCGTTAAAGAAGTAGCACAAGCTGCTCCTGCTGCAAAAAATAAAGAGTTTGCTGCAATTATAGAGTCTATAAAAGAACTTTCATTACAGATTATAAAGGACAGCCCAAACATCCCGACAGAAGCGACTTTTGCAATTAAAAATATTAAAAGTGACTCGTTTTTAATCAATTTTGTATCATCAAACATGAATTTGTCTGTAGAAGACAAACAAACACTTTTAGAAATTAACGATTTAAAAGCTAGAGCTTTAGAGACTTTACGTTTTATGAATATCGAATTCCAAAAACTGGAATTAAAAAACGACATTCAGTCTAAAGTACAAAGTGACTTAAACCAACAGCAACGCGAGTATTTTTTAAATCAGCAATTAAAAACTATCCAAGAAGAATTAGGTGGCGGAAATGCTGAAGAAATAGAAGAAATGAAAACCCGTTCTAAGTCTAAAAAATGGGAAGAAAAAGTAGGTAAACATTTTGAAAAAGAGCTAGCTAAAATGCAACGTATGAATCCGCAAGTTGCCGAGTATTCTATACAACGCAACTATTTAGATTTGTTTTTAGATTTACCTTGGAACCAATTTAGTAAGGATAAATTTGACCTTAATCGTGCCGAAAAAATATTAGATCGTGACCATTATGGTTTAGACGATGTTAAAAAGAGAATTATAGAACACCTTGCAGTTTTAAAACTACGTAACGACATGAAGTCGCCAATCTTGTGTTTATATGGACCTCCTGGTGTTGGTAAAACCTCTTTAGGAAAGTCTATAGCAGAAGCATTGGGTAGAGAGTATGTACGTATGAGTTTAGGTGGATTACGCGATGAGGCAGAAATCCGAGGACACCGTAAAACCTATATTGGTGCAATGCCTGGACGTATTATTCAGAGTCTTAAAAAAGCCGGAACATCTAATCCTGTTTTTGTTTTAGACGAAATTGATAAATTATCAAATTCACATCAAGGCGATCCTTCATCTGCATTATTAGAAGTCTTAGATCCAGAGCAAAATAGCGAGTTTCATGATAACTTTCTAGAAATGGGTTACGACTTATCTAAAGTTATGTTTATAGCAACTTCTAATAGTTTAAATACTATTCAGCCTGCATTAAGAGACCGAATGGAAATTATAAATGTAACAGGTTATACTATTGAAGAAAAAGTTGAAATTGGAAAAAAACACCTATTACCAAAACAATTAAAAGAACACGGATTAACAGACAAACACTTAAAAATCGGTAAACCTCAATTAGAAAAAATTGTTGAGGGTTACACGCGAGAGTCTGGTGTACGTGGTTTAGAAAAGCAATTAGCTAAAATGGTACGTTATGCTGCAAAAAGTATAGCTATGGAAGAGGATTATGAAGTAAAAGTAACAGACAAAATTGTTATTGATGTACTTGGTGGACCAAAATTAGAACGTGATAAATACGAAAACAATAATGTTGCAGGAGTTGTAACAGGATTAGCTTGGACTAGAGTAGGAGGAGATATTTTGTTTATAGAATCTATCATATCTAAAGGAAAAGGGGCACTTAATATTACCGGAAACCTTGGGAAGGTGATGAAAGAATCATCTACTATTGCTATGGAATTTATAAAAGCACATGCAGATCAACTAGGTATTAACCCTGAGATTTTTGATAAATATAATGTACACATCCACGTGCCAGAAGGTGCAACACCTAAAGATGGACCAAGTGCAGGTGTGACGATGCTAACCTCTTTAGTGTCTTTATTTACACAACGTAAAGTTAAAAAAAGCTTAGCCATGACTGGAGAAATTACACTTCGTGGTAAAGTTTTACCCGTTGGTGGAATAAAAGAAAAAATACTAGCTGCAAAACGTGCAAGAATTAAAGAAATATTACTTTGCGAAGACAATAGACGTGATATTGAAGAAATTAAACCTGAATATTTAAAGGGGTTAACATTTCATTACGTATCAGATATGTTGGACGTTATTGATTTAGCAATTACCAGTCAAAAGGTTAAAAATGCTAAAAAGTTATAATTTTAATTTTTGAAAGAAAAAAGTATAATATAAAAAATAAGATTCCCGCTTTCTCGGGAAATAAATATGAAAAAACTAATTACACTATCATTACTATTCGTTTCAATTTCAGCTTTTGCTCAAAATTCACATTTAGTAGAAATTACTTTAGATGGAAAACCTGCAATTTTAAACACTGAAACTGGCGAAACTACTTATGCAAACTCAAATAGTACAACTGTAAGCCAATCTGTAGTTACTAATAATTCAGATATTATTGACACACATCAAGTACAAAGAGGAGAGACTTTATATTCTATTTCTAAAAAATACGCAGTAAGTATGGCGCAGATAAAAACTGTTAATAATCTTGATAATAATGTGTTAAGTGTTGGTCAGGTTTTAAATATTGGTTATGCTTCAACTACACAAATGGGTAATACTTCAGACTGGATTGTTGCAAAAGGCGATACGTTATATGCGATTTCAAAACAATCAGGTGTTTCAGTTTCAGAAATTAAAAGGCTTAATAATTTAGATACTACTATTATCTCTATAGGTCAAAAACTAAGATTAAAATAGTTAAAATCAATAGTTTATATTTGTATAATTAATCCAATATTTATTATGAAACAGTTAGTATTTATTCTAATATTATGTTGTACAAATTTTAGTTTTGCACAAGAAATCGAGGAAGAATTTCTTCCAATTACCCTAGAAGAGAAAGAGGCTTTTATGTCTACAAAAACAGGAGAATATGTATTTCTCGCTCATGCCGAAACTAATCCAGATGAATTACGTACCACAGCAAGTGGAGTAGTGTATAATGATATTTCTATACATAAAGTATCTAAAAAAGAAACCTTGTCTTCTATTACTAAAAAATATAAACTTGATTTAGCACAACTTAAAAAAGACAATAAATTAAAGTCTAATGCACTTAGTTTGGGTCAAGAAATAAAAATTATTAACCGTGTATTAGTAACTTCAAGTAGTCCAGTTATTACTTATACCGGAGAGGAGCGTATCATTGCAAGATTAAGACCAGGTCAATCACCATCTACTTTAGCGCCTCCACCACCAGATGCTGTTCCTGTCACAGTTTCTGCTCCGCAAAAATCACAAAGTCCAGATTCTAAAAAGCCAGTTTCTAGAAAAAGCACATATTTTAAACCAATGGTTATGCC
>JALZUT010000009.1 GCA_023300575.1 Olleya sp. | reverse complement strand
ATGGATTTCTGGAACGACCAAGAAGGTATAGCAATAGGAGATCCAACAGACGATTGCTTGAGTGTTATTATTACACGAGATGGTGGCAATACTTGGACAAAATTATCATGTGACCTATTACCTAAAGCAAAAGAAGGCGAAGCTGCTTTTGCTGCAAGTGATACTAATATTGCTATTGTTGGTGATAAGACTTGGGTTGCAACAGGAGGGAAGGCAAGTCGTATATTATTTTCGCCAGATAAAGGAAAAACGTGGCAAGTCTTTGATACACCAATTGTACAAGGTGTAGAAACTACAGGAATGTATAGCCTTGATTTTTATGACGAATTAAATGGTTTTGCAATAGGTGGAGATTATACTAAAGCAGATGACAATACAGCTAATAAAGTTAGAACTAATGATGGTGGTAAAACATGGCAATTGGTTGCCGAAAATCAAAAGCCTGGATACAGAAGCTGTGTGCAATATGTGCCAAATAGTAGAGCGCAACAATTAGTAGCTATTGGTTTTAATGGTATTGATTATAGTAAAGATTCAGGAAATACATGGTCACATTTAAGCGACGAAGGTTTTTATACCTTACGTTTTTTAAATGATAGCGTTGCGTATGCAGCAGGAAATAAACGCATAAGTAAATTGATTTTTAGATAAAAAAAGAAGCCAATTGGCTTCTTTTTTTATTTTTTAATTTTTGTTTTGATCTTTACGTCTTTGTCTAAACTCTTCTAACATTTTTTGTTTAAAAGAACGCTCTGCTTTTAGTAGCAAAATAATTTTTTTGTAACTAATAGCCTGAGATAATTGGTCTAAATACTGTTTTTGACTTTTAACTTTAGCTTCTTCTGCTTCTTGCATTTGTTTTAGGAGACGTTTAGCATCTTCTTCAGAAAGCTCTGTAACCAATGATTCTAGTTTTTTTCTTACAGAGTTTTCTCTCAATTTATCTTTTTCGGTTTCATGAGCATTATAAACAGGCCAAAAATTTTGTGCTTCTTTAGTCGTTAAGTCTAATTGCTCTGTAATGTGTGCAACTTTTAATGCTTTTAATTTATCTCTATGGTTATCTTTGTCTTTTTGTGCTAAAGCACCAAAAGAAACGAGTAAAACTAGTACTATTATGATGTGTTTTTTCATTTTGTATTTTTTTTAATCTTGATACAATTCGTTTAAATCTATATCATCAATAAAATCTTTGATTTCTAATGTTTTATAATTAATAAAATCTGTTTGTGATAATTCTGAATCTTCAATTAATACAGACAAATCATTTAGTTCTATTTCGTCTAAAATATAATTTTCTACAGTATCTGTGTCTAAACTGTCAATACTTAGATTTGTTTTAAAAAGGTTTAAACTAAAAAATAAGACTACAGCTGCTGCTATGCTAGAAAGGGTTAGAATAGTTTTTCTACTAAACAATGGTATTACTTTAACTTCTGGTTTTTCTAACTTACTTAAAATAGAAGTTTCTACAGTGTCAAAATAATTGTTTGGCACTTTAAATCCAGTGTCTTTAACTTGCGCTTTTAAATGTATTTCATTTAAAATAGCATCTTCAAGTCCTTCAAAATAATCTTTTGGGACTTTAAAGCCTGAAGTTTTAATGTTATTTAAATTATTGTCTTTCATTGTTTACTTTCCGATTAATCGGGAATCTTTATAATTACTTACTATCAATAGGACTATAAAAATACTAATTGGTTTAATTACTAGTTAGATAGGCTTCAATTTTTTTAATTGCTATGTGGTAAGATGCCTTTAAAGCACCTTCGCTAGTCTCTAATATTTCTGATAATTCGCTGTACTTTAAATCCTGAAAATATTTCATATTAAATACTAGTCGTTGTTTTTCTGGTAACGTTGCTATTGCTTGTTGTAATTTAAGCTGAATGGCATCACCTTCAAAATAAACATCAGATTGTAGATTGTTTAGTGCTAAATCTTGGACCTCTTCATTAGTGATGTTTTTTCGCTTAGCATTTCTATTAAGATGTGTAAGCGCTTCATTTGTTGCTATTCTATATAACCATGAGTATAATTTACTATCTCCTTTAAATTTATTTATGCTTTTAAATACTTTAATAAACGTGTTTTGTAGTATGTCATCTGCATCATCATGAGATTTTACAATGTTTCTAATATGCCAATACAAACGTTCTTTGTACAAAGAAATCAAGGTTTTAAAT
Source organism: Olleya sp. (assembly GCA_023300575.1). Taxonomy (GTDB): domain Bacteria; phylum Bacteroidota; class Bacteroidia; order Flavobacteriales; family Flavobacteriaceae; genus Olleya. The sequence continues at coordinate 7,484 of JALZUT010000009.1, read as the reverse complement.
GCAGCATTTTTATCAGTCTCAGACTGTAATTGCTGTATTAATAAAGTTTCGTTTTGTTGCATATTTATACTTAGACTCTAATTTAATTTAAAAGTTTAATAAAAATAGCAATTTTTATTAATTTTTCAAACACTTGATTAATAGTTTTTTATCACTAAAAACATCGATTAAGTGTTTGTTAAGTTCGATTATATGTATATTTTTATTGTTTTGTATGTTTATTTGTTTTAAATTTACATCATACAACCTATTTATGTGGTTAGCCCCAAATCTAACTATAGACAAAAAAAAAGGATACACTTATTAGTGTATCCTTTTTTAATTTTATGTTCAAATACGTTTTGTGTTTATTCAAAACTTTGCATCTCTACAAGCTTTTTATACATTCCTTTTTTAGCTAATAAACCTGAGTGTGTACCTTGTTCTACTATTTCGCCTTTTTGCATGACAATAATCTCATCTGCATTTTGAATAGTAGATAATCTATGTGCGATGACAATAGAAGTTCTGTTTTTCATCATGTTTTCTAAAGCAACTTGCACTAAACGTTCGCTTTCGGTATCTAAAGCTGAGGTTGCTTCGTCTAGAATCATGATTGGCGGATTTTTAAGTACAGCTCTAGCAATACTTAAACGTTGTTTTTGTCCGCCAGAGAGTTTGCTACCAGCATCACCAACATTAGTATCAATTCCTTTAGGTAAATCTTTAACAAATTCCCAAGCATTAGCAATTTTTAGTGCTTTTAAAACGTCTTCATCTGAAGCGCCTGGTTTACCTATTAAAATATTGTTCTTTACTGTATCGTTAAAAAGTATAGAATCCTGAGTTACTAATCCCATTAAGGCTCTAAGCGACTTTTTAGTTAAATCTTTTACGTTATTTCCATCTATAGTAATTTTACCGTCGTTAACATCATAAAAACGCGTAACAAGGTTTGCAATTGTACTTTTACCACTACCAGATTGTCCAACTAAAGCTATGGTTTTTCCTTTTTCTACGTCAATGCTAAAGTTTTTAAGGACTAAATCATCTTCATATTTAAACGAAATGTTTTCAATTTTGACACCAGTTGTAAAATCTGTTTTTGTTTTAGCGTTAGGACTGTCTTTTATTGGGCTTTCTGCTTCAATAATTTCTAAAACACGCGATGCAGCTGCATTACCACGTTGTACATTGTTGTTAGCTTTACTTAACGCTTTAATTGGTGTTAAAATATTGTAAGCTAATCCCATAAAGGCAATAAAAGAAGAACCTACTAAGGATTTGTCTATTAATACCATACGTCCACCATACCAGAGTAAACACGCAATAGTAATAATACCTAATAACTCACTTAAAGGTGTCGCAATATTTTGACGGTTCATCATTCTATTAGAAAAGATGAATGAACGTTGTGTAGAATCTGTAAACTTGGTATTAAATACACCTTCGGCATTAAATCCTTTAATAATTTTTAAACCGTTTAGGGTTTCTTCTAAAGTAGAAAGAGATACGCCTTGTTCTTTTTGCACATCTGCAGATTGTTGTCTTAATTTTTTTGCAATTAAAGAAATTATTAAACCAGCTGTAGGTACAAAAACAAAAACAAAAACAGTAAGTTTAGCACTTACAGTAAGCATTATACCTATTGAAAAAATAACACTAAGAGGCTCTCGCACAATGATTTCTAAAACAGATAAAAAGGAATTCTGAACTTCATTAACATCACCAGCTACTCTTGCCATTATATCTCCTTTTCTCTGCTCAGAGAAAAAACTCATAGGTAAATCAACCGTTTTTTTGTAAAGTGAATTTCTTAAATCTTTTAGTATTCCGTTTCTTAAAAAAGTACCAAAATATAATGCTAAGTAGTTAAATATGTTTTTTAGTAAAAAAACAATAATTACCATTACAATCACTAGGGTTAATGACTTTAGAGAGTCCGATTGTGCATATTCTTGTACAGCATAATTAAAACTGTCGCTAAGATAACTTCCAAGTCCGCTTAAACCTTCAAATTCTGGTTTTTTGTCAATTATTGCGCGTTCTTCGTTAAATAAAATATTTAACATTGGCATTAATACCACAAAAGATAACGCACCAAAAAGTGCGTATAAGATATTAAAGAAAATATTTAAATAGATATAACGCTTATAAGGAATTGCGTAAACAAATATTTTTTTAAGATAGTTCATGTATTAATTTAGTTGCATATCTGTTAAGATATTTTCAATTTTAGATTCCAATTTTTGTTCCGTAGTCGTAAATGCTGACACATTGTCTAATGTGGTATTTACACTAATATAAAACTTAATTTTTGGTTCTGTACCACTAGGTCTTAATGCTATTTTACTACCATCTTCAGTATAATAAATAAGTACGTTAGATTTTGGTATATCAAGTGTTTCTGTGGTATTAGTTATTGTATTTTTTGCTTCAGAAAGTTGGTAATCTTCAATTCTTATAACTTTAGAACTGTTAACTTGTGTTAAAGGGTTTTGGCGTGCATCAATCATAATCTGTTTAATTTCTTGAGCGCCTTCAATACCTTTTTTGGTTATAGATACTAAACGTTCTTTATAAAAACCGTGTTTTACATACAATTGCAGTAATTCTTTATATAACGAACTGCCTTTTACTTTTGCTTGTGCAGCTATTTCGCAAGCTAATAAAGCAGAGGTTACTGCATCTTTATCACGCACAAAGTCGCCAACCATGTATCCAAAACTTTCTTCTCCACCACCAATAAATTCTTGATAAGGAAAGTCTTTAATCATTTTTGCAATCCATTTAAAACCAGTTAATCCAATTTTGCATTCTACGTTGTAAGCATCTGCTAAAACAGACATCATAGGTGTAGATACTATTGTACTTCCTATAAATTGATTGTTATTAATTTTATTGTTTTGTTTCCATTGTTGTAATAAAAAATCGGTCATTACAACCATTGTTTGATTTCCGTTAAGTAATAACATTTCGTTATTTAAACCTCTAACAGCAATACCAACACGATCACTATCTGGATCTGTACCAATAACAATATCGCCATTAACTTCTTTAGCTAAGTCTAAAGCCATTTTAAGTGCTTCTGGTTCTTCTGGGTTAGGAGATTTTACTGTAGGAAAATCACCATCAGGTTCACGTTGTGCTTCAACAATATGTACGTTTTTGTAACCAGCACGTTTTAACGTTTCTGGAATTGTAACAATTGAAGTTCCATGAAGTGAAGTGAAGACGATATCTAAATTATCTTTAGCTGCTGTTGCTGTATCAAAGCTTCCGTTTTTAACTGAAGCATCTATAAATACATCATCTACTGCTGCACCTATATATTGTATTAAATCAGACTTAGCTTCAAACTTAATTTCGGCATAATCCAATTCATTTATAATCGTAATAATGTCATTGTCTTGTGGTGGAACCAATTGTCCTCCATCTTGCCAATACACTTTGTAACCATTGTATTCTGGTGGATTGTGTGAAGCGGTTAATACAATTCCGCAGTGACAATCAAGGTGTTTTAAAGCAAAAGAAAGCTCTGGAGTAGGACGTAAGTCTTCAAATAAATAAACGGTTATATTATTAGCAGAGAATACATCTGCGACTACTTTAGCAAGTGTTTTACTATTGTGTCTACAGTCGTAAGCTATTGCTACTTTTAAATCTTCATCAGGAAATATCTTATGCATGTAATTGCTAATTCCTTGGGTATTTTTACCTAGCGTATATTTGTTTATACGGTTGGTACCAATTCCCATTACACCTCGCATTCCTCCTGTACCAAACTCTAAGTTTTTATAAAAACTTTCTTTAAGTTCTTCTGGTTCTAAAGCAATTAAGTCTTTTATTTGGTCTTGTGTCTCTTTATCAAAAGCAGGAGTTAACCAGGTGTTTACTTGTTTTAAAAGTGCAGGTTCTATGTGTCTCATTTGGTAATAAAATTAAATACAAAAGTAAGGATTTACTTAGTAAACTTCTTTGACCTTTTTCAATTTGCTAAAAAATTGTTTTTTTGCACCCGCTTTTCGTCTTTTTTAGCTTCCGTAGTTCTACTATGCGTTTTTTTTAACTTTAACGGTATACAAAATTGCTGGTTTTCGCTAAAACTTAAAAAGTTTAAATAGGTTTAATTGTTAATTAAAAATTAGTCTTTTAGATTTAGAGATTCTTTAATTAAATAGCGGGATTTGTCTGTTTTTTGACGTAAAATAATTTCGCCAATAAAACCAGCTATAAAAAATTGCGAGCCTAAAATCATGGTGACTAAAGCAATATAAAATTGCGGACGTTGTGTAATTAAACGACCTGTTGGATTAAAAAATAATTTATCGATACCTAAATAGAGCGCAAAAACAAACCCAATACCAAACATAATGACACCTAAAGCACCAAATAAATGCATTGGACGTTTACCAAATCTTGATAAAAACCAAATGGTTATAAGGTCTAAAAAACCATTAACAAAGCGCTCCATTCCAAATTTGGTTTCGCCATATTTTCTAGCTTGGTGTTGTACTACTTTTTCGCCTATTTTTGAAAAGCCCGCATTTTTAGCTAAAACAGGTATGTATCTGTGCATTTCGCCATTTACATCTATGTTTTTTACTACAGATTTTTTGTAGCCTTTTAGTCCGCAATTAAAATCATTTAGTTTAACACCAGAAGTTATTCTTGCTGCCCAATTAAATAATTTTGAAGGTAGATTTTTGGTGAGTTTATTGTCGAAACGTTTCTTTTTCCAGCCTGAAACCAAATCAAATCCTTGTTTGGTAATCATGTCGTAAAGTTCTGGGATCTCTTCTGGATTATCTTGTAAATCTGCATCCATTGTGATAATAACATCACCTTTAGCTTTTGCAAATCCAGCGTGAAGTGCTTGAGATTTTCCGAAATTTTTAAAAAATCTAATGCCTTTTACGCTAGCATCGGTTTCTTTTAAAGTAGTAATGACTTTCCATGAATCATCTGTAGATCCATCGTCAATAAAAAGTATTTCATAAGAAAAACCATTGGATTGCATAACCTTTGCAATCCAATGGTGTAACTCTGTTAAAGATTCTTCTTCGTTAAGTAGTGGTATGACTACTGATATGTTCATAATTTAATTTGAAATATAGTTCAAATATAAAATTATTATTCGCTTTTCATTACTAAACCAGCTATTAAAGAAACTATTAAACCAAAAATTAATGATCCAATAACACTTACAGTACTAATAAAACCTGCAGACGAGGAGATTTCTAAGATAGTCATAGAAAGATCAGCTTGTTCTGAGGTCATTTCTGATCCTTGTTTTGCTAATTCTTCTATTTGAAGTGTCTTCATATTCTCTAAAAATTCTGGTTGTATATAAGAGTAGTGGATGTAAGAGTAAAGCGCTATAATCAGGCCTCCAATTACAGCTATTCCTAAACCTGTTTTTAATGCTTGACTTAGTGATAAGTTATCGTTATTACTTTGTTTATACGCTTTAATACCAAAAATAAATACAGCAATTGAGCCACCAACGTTTAGAGCTCCTATTACAAAGTTTTTTTCCATATTTGTAACATACAATATTACTATTATAGCTATTGAAAATAGTGCGTAATATAAGCCCCAAGTTGTTGCAATTGGTTTAACAGGTAGGTTTTTATTTTCCATATTTAAAAGTTTTAAGTTAGTTTATAATCTATTAGTGTAAAATTACAATAAAACGTTACACAAATTAAAGAATAAAATTTTTTGATAAATAATGTTGTTGATTTGTAAAAAATAGTTAAATTTGCACCTCGAATTTAGTAAGAAAAAAAAGCGTTAAGCTATGAAAAAAGGTATACATCCAGAAAATTATAGAATGGTAGCATTTAAAGACATGTCAAATGAAGACGTGTTTTTAACAAAGTCTACAGCAAACACAAGTGAAACTTTAGAAGTTGATGGTGTTGAGTATCCAGTTATTAAAATGGAAATCTCAAGAACATCTCATCCGTTTTATACAGGTAAATCTAAGTTAATCGATACTGCTGGACGTATTGATAAATTTAAAACTAAATACGCAAAATTCAAAAAGTAATTTTTGTAATATAATATTAAAAAGCCTTTCATTTTATGGAAGGCTTTTTTGTTACCTTCAATTACGTTATTTTTGATAGATAACTTTTAATTAGTAAAATGAACTACATTCTATTTGATGGTCCAGTAAGAAACCAATTACTGCCTTTTACATACACCAGACCAGTTGCGGATATTAGAGTTGGTATTTTAACCATTAGAGAAAAATGGGAATATTATTTACAAAGCACCACAACAACTGTTACAGAAGCGTATTTATCGGATAAATACCCTATGGTAGAACTTGAAGAAAATGTCATGTTAAATGCAGCTTATTTACCAAATAATGAATTGGTAGAGTTGGTTAAAAGTTTAAAAAATAATCAAGCTATTTTTAAAGATGAAGATGTTATTGCGTTTTACACAACAGATACGCAAGAGGATATAGACTTTGATACTTTTGAAGCTATAGAGTTTGATAATGATATTACTAAAATAGAGCATATTTGGGATATTTTCTCGAAGAATGCTGAAGCGATTCAACAAGATTTTGAATTATTAACTAAGAATAGAACATCACAACCTATACCAACTAGTAATAATATAATTGCACCAGAAAATGTTTTTATTGAAGAAGGTGCTAAACTAGAATTTGCAACACTTAATGCAAGTTCTGGACCAATTTATATTGGTAAAAATGCCGAAATCATGGAAGGGTCTTTAGTTAGAGGTCCTTTTGCTTTGTGTGATAATGCTACTTTAAAGTTAGGAGCCAAAATTTATGGAGCTACTACTATTGGTCCATTTTCTAAGGTTGGAGGAGAAGTCAATAACTCGGTTTTATTTGGATACTCAAATAAAGGGCATGACGGGTTTTTAGGAAACTCGGTTTTAGGTGAATGGTGTAACCTTGGAGCAGATACCAACAATTCTAATCTTAAAAACAACTATGTAGAAGTTAAAATTTGGGATTATGAAACTAGTCGTTTTGCAAAAACAGGATTGCAATTTTGTGGGTTATTGATGGGCGACCATAGTAAATGTGGTATCAACACGATGTTTAATACAGGTACAGTTATAGGTGTAAATGCTAATATTTTTGGCAGCGGTTTTCCTAGAAATTTTGTGCCAAGTTATAGTTGGGGAGGCGCTTCAGGATTTACTACCTATTTAACAAGTAAAGCTTTTGAAGTAGCAAAAGTAGTAATGTCTAGACGAAATATTGAGTTTACACCTCAAGATGAAGCTATTTTGACAGAAGTTTTTAAGCTTTCAAAACAATATAGAAAAAATTAGTTGTTTTTTGATAAAATACTGATAATAAGATTGATAATATTTAAAATAGTTTTAAATTTGTTTTCCCTCGATAACAAACTTAGTCGTTACATTTAATGTTATTATTTAAGAATAAGACCTACTTTTCTATACTCTTCTTTTTTATATTGTGTATGGATGTTTTTTTTAAATTAAGT
>JALZUT010000008.1 GCA_023300575.1 Olleya sp. | reverse complement strand
ATTTCGCTGATATGAAATCGTTTTAATGATTTATATCAGACGTTAAACGAAGTTAGTTGATTTTTTTTACAAAGTCAAATCTAAAACCGAAGCCTAAAACTAGCATTTGGTGTTAATCCTAAAGATACATTTTCAACTTTATTTACACTATCATTGTCAATTCTATAATAGGTGTTTATCGTATTTTTTTTGTTTAGAATATTCCAAACAGAAACACCAACTGCAGCATTGTTTTTTCCTAGTTTAAATTGGTAGGTTGAAGAAAAATCTGCTCTTAAATAATCGTCTAGACGACTACTGTTTGGAGCTTGGTAGTTAATAATATTTCCTGTAATGGGGTTATTAGTATCAGGTTTAGTAAAAGGTCTTCCAGAATGCCAATTTACACCTAAAGCTAGTTTTAAACGGTCTAAAGTGTAGGTGCTACCAAAGTTAACCACGTGTTGGATATCTGCATTGTTAGCAAATGCTTCATTATTATTTAAACCTTCAAATGTATAGGTGTTTGTGCTATAACTATAGCTTAACCATGTGCTAAAGGCATCAAGTTGTTTGTTGACTAGTAAGTCAATCCCGCTGACGTTGTAATTGCCTATTACATTAATAAATTGATATTGATTTTGGAAGCCTTGACTACGTGTTGTAATACCATCTACCTGTTTATAATACCCTTCTGCACTAATTAATAATTTATTTTTATTATAAGTCAAACCAAGACTAGCTTGTTTGCTTTTTATAATAGGTATGGTAGTGTTATTAGCTAAAACCCATCTGCGTTTTTCTATCCCTAAAAAATCGTTTTGTAAATCTATAAGTTGTGATGTGGTTTGGCTTTTTAATTCGCCAGAAAGTTCTGCAGTAAAATGTTTAAAAAGAAGTTGACTTAGATATACTCTAGGTTCTAAATTTATAAGATTAAATTTGCTAAAATAATTATGACGTAAGCCTAACTTAACTGTAGTGTTTTTGTTTTTAGAATTAAAAATGCTTTCGGCATACGTACTGTAAGTACGTAATACACGCTTGTTGTCTCGGCTTAAAAAAGGAGAATTAAGCTCTTCTAAATTACTTATACCGACTTCATCAAACTGAAAGCCTCCAATCACAGATAAAGACGAGTTTAAACTATAACTACCATCAACTTTAACACCATTATTAATAACTTCGTTTTCTTGTATTAAACGTTGGTTATTTGCAGCACTAAAATCGGACGATTTTAAATCGTAATTAGAATAATAAGCATGAATACTTGTATTTAATTTAGTGTTCCAAATACGTTGATACTGTAAACCAGACGCTCGATTTTGTTGGTTTAATTGACTCGTGGTGTTTTGGGTTACAGTATTGTTTGGATCAAATTCTTCAAAGTCTAATTGGTTAAACACATTAAGCAATGTAAAGCGCAATTTGTTTTTTGTGCCAATATCATGAAGTAGCTTTAATGAAATATCGCTAAATCTAAAGGTTTGATTGTCAGAAATTGAAGTTTCGGTATTGCTCACATCAGAATCCTGAAACACACGTTTATAATATTGATTGTAAGTTGGTGTATTTATAATGTCTGAAATAGAGCGTCTTGTAGCCAACTGTAATTGTGTTTTTGTTGCTAAAGGAATAACAACAAATCCATCTAAAGAGATCATATTTATTCCGATTTGCGCATTAAATGGGTCATCAGTTTCGTTTGATAATTGCATGTCAATAACACTAGAAACACCATCGCCATATTTGGCACTAGTTCCGTTTTTAATGACTGCTACATTTTTAGTCAAATACGGATTAAAAGCAGATATTAAACCAAAAAAATGTCCCGATTGGTACATTTTTATGCCATCATAAAGTATAAGGTTTTGGTCATGTGTTCCACCTCTAACATTAATATTAGAAACGGTTTCGTCTATACTTAAAACACCAGGTAATGCTTGGATAGTTTGTAGTACATCAGGCTCAATCAGTCCTGGTAAAATACCAAACTGTTCTGGTTTTATAATAATAGTACCAGATTTGCTTTTGTCTAGTCCTGATGTTAAATAATTAGAAACAATAATTTCGTCTAATTCTTGAAGTGAAAACGCATTTGAAGCACTAGAAACGGTTATAAAATGACCGTCAAGTCTATTAAATTTTAAGTTAGTTTGTGTTTCTAAATCAAATAAAATAGCATCTATATCTTTCTTTTGATCAAAGGATACCATAATGCCTTTAATAGCTTTGTCTGCATAAGAAAAACTGACTTTAAATTGTTGCTCTAGTGTGGCTAAAGCGTCTAGAAGGGGTAATGTTTTATTTTGGGCATGGGCAAAAAAACTACTTATTAAAAATAAGATTAAAAGTAAGATAGTTTTTAACGATTTATTCACGCACTAAAATAATAGTTTGATTAACTTTTTTATACTGTAATTGTAACGGTTCGGTTATAGATTTAAGCGCAATAGTAATATCATTGTGCGTAAACTTACCTGTAAACAATTGACTAGTCTTAATGTTATTAACTTCAATTTTTACATTAAATTGTCTTTCAAATTCAAATAATACTTCGCTTAAAGGTACACTAATAAAACTACTTACATTATTTAACCAATCTGGTTGGGCTTTATTTGTTGCTAATCTTTCAACTTTTTCACCTTTAATAATTAAAAAAGAATCACCAGCTTTTAAGTTTGTTTTTCCTGTATTGTAGTTAATTTGTACCTCGCCTTCATAACAAACCACTTCAAAATAATCTTGACGTTGTTTGATATTAAATTGTGTGCCGATAACGTTAATAGTTACTGTGTCTGTTAGGACACTAAAATTGCTTCCTTTTTTTACATTAAAAAAAGCTTCACCATTAAGTGAAAGAGATCTGTTTTGGTCCCAATTATTTTTATTAAACGTAATTGTTGATAATGCATTAAGGTTTACTGTAGAATTATCAGGTAATTCAATACTCGTTTTTTCGGCTAAACTGGTATTAAAACTAGAGTCTAAAGTTGTTGTGTAGTAATAACCACCTAAACAAATAGCTAAAATAGCAGCAATTTTTAATAAGGGTTGTAACCAGTTTTTAGAACTCGTTTTTTTAGCTGCAATAGCACGCATAGTGTTTTGTAAAGCCTCATCTGTATTATATTCTGGAGCTTTAAAACCTTTGCTGTAGTTAGATAGTTTGATTAGTGCCTTATATTCTTTAAGCATTTTGAAATCCTCAAACTCTTGAGGAGTCAAATCCTTATCTAACCATTTTTTTATTAAATATTCTTTATTCATTTATATGCAATTCAATAATAAAACAAGTAAGGGTTAAAAACTCCTACCTTAAAAACATTATTTCTCAAAATTTTATTTTGAAGTTTCTAAAACTGTAATTCCTGTAAAAAAGGAATCACAATTCATCAATTTCTTTTCGTAATTTTTTTAGTGCTCCATAAATACGCTTTTCAACCGCTTTTGTACTAATACCTAATAGTTCAGCAATTTCTTTAAAACGTTTACCTTCTGTTCTGTTCATTAAAAAAGCAACACGCTCTGCTTCTGTTAAGTTTGCAATTGCGCGTTCAAGTTTTTGGCGGTATTCATCTTCTTCCATTAAAAACTCTGGCGACTCGTTAGAATGTCTAGTCGGTTTTTGTTTTTGATGCTTTAATACTACTTTTTGATGTGATACCTCATTAAGCATCAAGTTATTTGCAACAGTATATAAAAAGCTTTTTGCTTTTTCTGGAGAGACTTTTTTACAATTCTTCCATAATTTTATAAAAGCTTCTTGTGCTTTGTCTTGTGGGTTAAGACGGTCACCATATCTATAATGCAAAAAGTTGTGTAAATCTTTTGCATGCCTTTTAAAAAAGGCTTCAAAACGTGATTTTTCACAGATGTCATTATAAATATTTTTGCTCATTTAGGTGGTTTAATAGTTTACAAAGTATAACTATTTTTTTTAGAATAGCAAGGTAGGTGTTTTTTAAGTTGAGTTGTTATGTAATTAAAAGCAGAAAAGACTCCTTTGAAAAGAAGATTAGTAAACATCAATTGACCTAATATACACTCTGTTTTGGGGTGTAAAAATTTGGCAAAATGCTTGGCAGATGTTTTGCAATTAAAATATAGTTTTAGTTAATTTAGTTATTTGTTAATTAAAAGGTTGCTAATTATAGTAACCTTTTTTTATGGAATTATTTGTATTCTAAACTTCGTAAATACACATCAAATTCCTATTTTTGTCAATCAAACCTAGGGAGTCTAAATTACTACAGACTGACTACTGAATACAAAATAAACATGTTTAATAATTTAAGCGAAAAGTTAGATAAAGCGTTACACGTACTAAAAGGTCACGGAAGCATTACAGAAGTTAATGTTGCCGAAACTTTAAAAGAAGTACGTCGTGCACTTTTAGATGCCGATGTTAACTTTAAAATAGCTAAAAGTTTTACTGATAGAGTAAAAGAAAAAGCATTAGGTCAAAACGTATTAACAACGTTACAGCCAGGACAATTAATGGTTAAAATCGTTAAAGACGAATTAACCGAATTAATGGGAGGAGATGCAGAAGGGGTTAACCTTTCTGGTTCACCATCTGTTATTTTAATGTCTGGTTTACAAGGATCTGGTAAGACTACTTTTTCTGGTAAATTAGCTAATTTCTTAAAAACTAAAAAAACAAAAAAACCTTTATTAGTTGCTTGTGACGTCTATCGTCCTGCAGCAATAGATCAATTACACGTGGTTGGTGATCAACTAAAAATTGACGTGTATAGCGATAAAGGAAATAACGATCCAATTTCTATTGCGCAAGCAGGTATTGCACATGCTAAAGAAAATGGACATAATGTAGTCATTATAGATACAGCAGGTCGTTTAGCGGTTGATGAAGCCATGATGACCGAAATTTCTAATATCCATAAAGCAATCCAACCACAAGAAACTTTATTTGTGGTAGATGCTATGACAGGTCAAGATGCTGTTAATACAGCAAAAGCCTTTAACGATGTGTTAAACTTTGACGGAGTTATTTTAACTAAGTTAGATGGTGATACACGTGGTGGAGCAGCAATTTCTATTAAATCTGTAGTTAATAAACCAATTAAGTTTATTGGTACAGGAGAGAAGATGGAGGCAATAGATATATTTTATCCATCTCGTATGGCAGATCGTATTCTAGGAATGGGAGATGTTGTGTCTTTAGTAGAACGTGCTCAAGAGCAGTTTGACGAAGAAGAAGCACGTAAGTTGCAAAAGAAAATCGCTAAAAATCAATTTGGGTTTGACGATTTCTTAAAACAAATCCAACAAATCAAGAAGATGGGTAACATGAAAGACCTTGTCGGAATGATTCCTGGAGCTGGAAAAATGATGAAAGATGTAGATATAGATGATGATGCTTTTAAAGGTATTGAGGCGATTATACACTCTATGACTGTAAAAGAAAGAACAAATCCATCTATCATTGATGCAAGTCGTAAAAAACGAATTGGAAAAGGATCTGGTACTTCTGTTCAGGAAGTTAACCAGTTGCTAAAACAATTTGATCAAATGAGCAAGATGATGAAAATGATGCAAGGTGGTGGCGGAAAACGCATGATGCAAGCAATGAAAAACATGAAATAAATAAGCGAGCAGTATTAAAATTAGTTAATAATATATTTGAGTAAGCTTAGCGCCTTAGAGCCTTTGCAAGTAAAACCAACAAACTATGGTTCTTTTAGACGGAAAAAAAATAAGTAACGACATTAAAAACGAAATCAAAGCCGAAGTAGACAAAATGAAAGCTAATAATGAGAAAGTACCTCATTTAGCAGCAGTAATTGTAGGTAATGATGGCGCTAGTTTAACTTATGTTGGTAGTAAAGTTAGAGCTTGCGAACGTGTTGGTTTTGAATCTACAATGGTTAGATTGTCAAATACAACAAGTGAAGTAGAGTTGTTAGATAAAATTGAAGAACTTAATGAAAATGATGATATTGATGGTTTCATTATTCAATTACCATTACCACCACAGATTAACACTCAAAAAGTATTAATGGCAGTACATCCAGATAAAGATGTGGATGGATTTCATCCTATGAATTTCGGAAAAATGGCATTAGATATGTCCACTTTTATTCCTGCAACACCATTTGGTATTTTAGAGTTATTAGACCGTTACAATGTAGATACAAAAGGTAAACATACTGTAGTTATTGGGCGTTCGCATATTGTTGGTCGTCCTATGAGTATCTTAATGGGTCGTAAAGGGTTTCCTGGTAACTCAACAGTAACTTTAACACACAGTCACACAAAAAACATCACACAAATTACCAGTCAAGCCGATATTATTATTTCTGCATTAGGAGTGCCAAACTTTTTAAAAGCTGAAATGGTAAAAGATGATGCAGTTATAATAGATGTTGGTATCACACGTGTACCAGATCAAACTAAAGAAAGGGGTTACAGAATTACTGGTGATGTAGATTTTGAAAACGTCAGTAAAAAAGCCAGTCATATTACGCCAGTTCCTGGTGGCGTTGGACCAATGACTATTGCAATGTTACTTAAAAACACGTTGTTAGCTAGAGAGCGTCACAGATTATCTTAAAAAATTGTATCTTGTGGCGTGATTTTTTCTTCCATTAAAATGCTAAAACCTGTTGCTTTAGGAAGCCTTGAGCACCTAATGCCTATTATTTTTGCAACTGTTTTTACAGTCTTTATTATTCGTTTTTCAAAACTTAAATTAAGTGAAGTAAAACAGAAAAAGGTGTTTCATGGACTTGGTATTTTTGTGTCACTTACGGTTTTAATTTTTCATATAGATCTTATTTTAAAAGGGGGATACAGTTTGGTTAAAGACTTACCATTGTATCTCTGTAGTTTTATGGCGCTTTTCATATTTGTCTTTACTTATTATAAAAAGTATTGGATGTATGAAATCTTGCTGTTTTGGATTTTAGCTGGTACTTCTCAAGCTATATTAACACCAGATATTACTACTGGTTTTGGTAGTTTTGAATACTTCAGGTATTGGGTAGCGCATTTAGGTTTGGTGTCTATAATTTTTTATGCAACTAGTGTTTTTAAAATGCGACCGACTTTAAAAAGTTTAGCTAAATCGTATTTGGCTATTCAAGTTTTCTTTGCGTTTAGTATGGCAATAAACTACTTATTAGGGTCTAATTATTCTTATTTAAACAAAAAGCCTAAATCTGCTTCTGTATTAGATTATTTTGGAGATTGGCCTAATTACATTTATGTAGTAGAATTAATTTTAATCCCTTATTTCTTACTAATCTATTTGCCTTTCTATTTTATAAAAAAAAGAAAGATTATTTAGCAAA
>JALZUT010000007.1 GCA_023300575.1 Olleya sp. | reverse complement strand
AACCAAAAACCAAAAACCAAAAACCAAGAATTATGAATAATTCAAACAGAATGACCTTAAGATTAATGCGTGTAGATCCAGTAAAATATGCGACTATAGCTGCAATATTGACTATAGCTATGTTTTTAATTGTAGTATTGCCTTTTTTCTTGTTGTTTTCTGCAATAGGGATGTCACAAGATTTAGGTGCTGGAGCAGCAATTATGGGAGGCGGAATTTTTGGAATGTTAATAGGTATGATTTTTTATGCAGTATTTGTATTTATTTTTACTTTAATAATTACAGCGTTTTTAAACTTCATCCTAAAGAAAGTAAACGGTATTGATATTGATTTTGAAAAAGCTGGGTTAGGTATTTCTGAAATTGGTAATCAAGATAGAATAGGACAATAAAATAAATTACTAATACATTAACTTAATATAGAGGTTAAAATATTTAGTAAATAAACAAGAAAAAGATGAATTTAACATTAAAAATATGGCGTCAAAAAGGCGCAAATGACAAAGGAAAAATGGTTGATTATCAAATCAGCGATATTTCTCCGGACATGTCTTTTTTAGAAATGTTAGACGTATTAAACAGCAAGTTAATTACCGAAGGTGATGAGCCAGTTGCGTTTGATCATGACTGTCGCGAAGGGATTTGTGGTTCATGTTCGCTTTACATTAATGGTGAAGCACATGGTCCAGATCGTTTAGTAACGACTTGTCAATTGCACATGCGTAAGTTTAAAGATGGCGAGACTATTTATATAGAACCGTTTAGAGCTAAAGCATTTCCTGTAATAAAGGATTTAATAGTAGATAGAAGCGCATTTGATCGTGTACAACATGCAGGTGGATTTATCTCAGTAAATACTTCTGGTAATACACAAGATGCAAACTCTATTCCTATAGAAAAAGCAAATGCAGATAAAGCATTTGATGCAGCTACTTGTATTGGTTGTGGTGCTTGTGTTGCAAGTTGTAAAAACTCTAGTGCAATGCTATTTGTATCTGCTAAAGTATCTCAGTTTGCCTTATTACCACAAGGACAAGTAGAAGCTACAGATCGTGTTATGAATATGGTTAATCAAATGGATGCAGAAGGTTTTGGTAACTGTACTAATACAGGAGCTTGTGAGGTTGAATGCCCTAAAGGAATATCTTTAGAGAACATTGCACGTATGAATCGCGAGTTTCTTACTGCTAGCTTAAAAGGATAACAAATTTCTGCAAATGTAGGAATCTCATTATAAAAAAACCCAAGCTATTTGCTTGGGTTTTTTTAATTACTTTTATCTTATAAATCTGCTATTATGAAATTAACTTACCTTATCATTTTCTTAATCTTTTTAGATTGTAAAACAAATGTTAAGCAACCTGAATCTTATGATAGAGGAGAATATTGGCAAACAGATACATTTAGTGTTGATTATAGTTTTAATACACGTAATTTAATTAACCATATAAAGGAATTGTCATCAGATAAATACGAAGGAAGACGTACAGGAACTAAAGGTGCAACAAAAGCTAAAGACTACATTATAGAGCAGTTTAAAGCACTAAATGTTTTACCAATAAATACTACTTATGAACAGCATTTTACATTTAAATCTCAAAACCAATATAATGCAACTAATGTTTTAGGATTAATAAAAGGCACTTTAGATAATAAAAAATATATAGTTTTATCGGCTCATTACGATCATGAAGGTATTAAGAATGGACAAATTTATAATGGAGCAGACGATGATGCTTCAGGTATAAGTGCGTTATTCGCTTTTGCAGAACACTTTGCCAAAAACCCTCCAAAATATAACGTTATTTTAGCAGCTTTTGATGCTGAAGAATTAGGTTTAAAAGGCGCTTACCATTTTGTTAAAGACAATACCATTCAGCAAAAAAACATTGTGCTAAATTTAAATATGGATATGATAAGTCGGAGTAAAAAAAAGGAACTTTTTGCAGTAGGAACTCGTCATTATCCTAAATTAAAACCGACAATAGAAAATTTTAAAGATGTAGGAGTAGTAGACTTATTGATAGGTCACGAAGGTTTAGATAAAGGAGATAACTGGACCAATTCTAGCGATCATGCAGCATTCCATAAGGCTGATATTCCTTTTATTTATTTTGGTGTTGTAGACCATGAAGATTATCACAAACCAACTGACGATTTCGAGAAGATCGATCAGCAATTTTACAAAGATACAGTACAAACTATTATTACTGTTTTTGAACAGTTAGACAGTATAGATTTATAATACATGACAGATTCTAATTCATTTTACAAAGCCAATATTACCAAATATAAAGCTGAGGTTTCTAGCCTTTATAAAACATTAACTAGCTATAGTTTTGCTAGGCTATTAGTGTTTGTTGCAACCAGTATTGGTTGCTATTTTACTTTTGGTAATTGGCCACTATTTATTGTGTTACTTTTAGTCGGAATCGTTTTGTTTATTTACTTATTATCAAAACATACCGATTTAAAAAAAATATATAACTTAAAGAAAGCACTTGTAGTTATTAATGAAGATGAAATTAAAATAGCATCTGGCGATTTTTTTGATAAAAATGAAGGCTTACAATTTCATGATCCAAACCATAATTATGCTTTAGATATTGATTTATTTGGACGTGGCTCTTTCTTTCAATTTATAGACAGAACTAGTATTGAGGCAGGAAAATTACAATTGGCAAATGCTTTAAAAGCTAATAATATAAAGGACATTCAATCACGTCAAGAGGCAATTCAAGAACTTGCTTTAAAAGCCAATTGGAGACAGCAGTTTCAAGCAACTTCAAGCTTAATAAAAGTTGAAGCTAAAGCAGAGACCATACTCTCTTTTTTAAAAACACATCAATCCTTTTTGTCAAAATGGTTTAAATGGTTGCCATTAATTATTACTGCATCTACTTTTATCATTATTGGCTTGGCAATAGCAAAGTTAATTCCTGCTATTATGATTGGGTATTGGTTATTTGTTGGGCTTTTTATAACTGGACGTTATGTAAAAAAAATAGGTAGTCTTTCGTCTAATACAGATAGAATGCGTGACACGTTTCGTCAATATGCATTGCTTTTAAATGCTATAGAAACTGAAACATTTGGCTCTACTTTACTACAAGAAAAACAGGCTCAAATTAAACTAAAAGAAAAGAAAGCCTCTCAGATTTTAACCGAGTTATCCAAAGCAATGGATGCTTTAGATAATAGAAACAACCTGATTTCTGCAATCTTTGGTAACGGTTATTTTTTAACCGATTTAAAACATACTTATACTATAGAAAAGTGGATAGAACAGTACAAATCTACAGTAGATAATTGGTTTGAGGTCGTATCGTTTTTTGATGCCTATAATAGTTTTGGTAACTATGCGTTTAACCATCAAATGTATATTTATCCCAAAATTGTTGATGAAAATAGTAATACTAAAATCAAGCAATTAGGCCATCCTTTGTTAAAAACAGAAAAACGTATTGATAATGATTTTGAAATCAATAACCAGCAATTTTTCATCATTACAGGAGCAAATATGGCTGGTAAAAGTACTTTTTTACGTACAGTTTCTTTACACATAGTTATGGCTAATGTAGGTTTACCAGTTTGTGCAACATCATCTGTTTATAGCCCAGTCAAGTTAATTACAAGCATGCGTACTAGCGATTCTTTAACAGATGACAGTTCTTATTTCTTTAGCGAGTTAACACGTCTTAAATACATTGTAGACGCTATAAAAAAAGACAGCTACTTTATTATTTTAGATGAAATTCTAAAAGGAACAAACAGCACAGACAAAGCTATTGGATCTAGGAAATTTGTCGAAAAATTAGTAGCCAGTTACGCAACAGGTATTATTGCAACACACGATTTAAGTTTGTGCGAAATAGAAACAGAACTTGAAGAGATTAAAAACTATTACTTTGACGCTCAGATTATAGAGGACGAATTGTATTTTGATTATACCTTTAAAAAAGGAGTTTGTCAAAATATGAATGCTAGTTTCTTGTTGAAGAAAATGGAGATTGTTTAGATACATAGCAAAGCAAATCTAGTTTTATTTATTATCGTAACTTTAAACATATTTATATAGATAATGCAACACAACTCTAAACTTCCAAATGTTGGCACTACTATCTTTAGTGTCATGAGCGCATTGGCAAGCAAACATAATGCTATTAACTTGTCTCAAGGATTTCCTAATTTTAATAGCGATCAAAAACTTATAGGCTTAGTGTCTAAAGCCATGAACTCTGGTTACAATCAATATGCACCAATGCCAGGTAATTTAGAATTACGAGATGCAATTACCAATAAATTTCAATTACTTTATGGATCTACCTATAACCCAGAATCTGAAATAACTATCACAGCAGGAGCAACGCAAGCTATTTATACTATTATTTCAACTTTTGTAAGCGCTAATGACGAAGTCATTATTTTTAGACCAGCTTACGATTGTTATGAACCTGCAATTGAAGTTAATGGAGGAAAAACAGTGTCTATCCAATTAGAGGCACCACATTATGCTATAAATTGGGAACAGGTAGAACATCGTTTTTCAAACAAAACGAAACTAATTATTATTAACACACCACAAAACCCAAGCGGAAGTGTGTTTTCTAAAGATGATATGTTAAAACTGCAAGCCTTGACAACCAATACCAATTGTATTGTTTTAAGTGACGAAGTTTACGAACATATTATTTTTGATGGCGAACAACATCAAAGTGTGTGCTTATTTTCCGATTTAAAAGCTAGAAGTTTTATTACAGCTTCCTTTGGTAAGACGTTTCATAATACAGGTTGGAAAATGGGGTATTGTTGTGCACCTAAAGTGCTTATGGATGAATTTAGAAAGGTGCATCAATTTAATGTGTTTAGTGTTAATAGTCCGATGCAAAAAGCGTTGGCAGATTATTTAAAAGAGCCTAATCACTATTTAGGATTGTCACCCTTTTTTCAAGAAAAAAGAGATTTGTTTTTGGATCTAATAAAAGAGTCACGTTTTAAATTTACACCATCAAAAGGAACGTATTTTCAGGTTTTAGATTTTTCTGAAATTACTCAAGAGCATGATGTTGAATTTGCTAAACGATTAACTATTCAAAACAAATTAGCATCAATACCATTATCGGTATTTAACGATAATAATAAAGATGATAAAGTCTTACGTTTTTGCTTTGCAAAAACAGAAGACACATTAAAACAAGCAGCAGATATTATTAATACCATTTAAAAATGCAAGACCAATTAAATATAGTAATAATCCAGTCTAATTTAGTTTGGGAAAACCCGATACAAAATAGGCTTAATTTTACCAAAAAAATAAACGCTATTTCTAAGGAGGTTGATGTAATAGTGCTTCCAGAAATGTTTACTTCTGGGTTTACAATGCATCCTGAAGCAGTTGCCGAAACCATGAAAGGCGAAACCATTACATTATTAAAAAATTTGTCTCAAAAAAAGGAAGCTGCTATTGTTGGAAGTCTTGTTATTAAAGAGGAAGGTAACTATTATAATCGTTTAGTATTTGTACATCCAAATGGGCTTGTAGACACTTATGATAAACGTCACACCTTTACTTTAGCAGGTGAAAGTAAAGTCTATAAATGTGGTAACCAAAAACTAATTATCAACTACAAAGGATTTAATATAAGACCTCTGGTTTGTTATGATTTACGTTTTCCGGTTTGGTCCAGAATAACCGAAGATTATGACGTGTTACTTTACGTTGCCAATTGGCCCAAAGCCAGAATAAAGGCATGGGACACTTTACTTCAAGCACGTGCAATAGAAAATATGAGTTATTGTATTGGTGTAAATAGAGTAGGACTAGATGCTAATAATTATGAGTATCCAGGACACTCTGCAGTTTATAATGTTTTAGGCGAAAGCTTGACAAATTTAAAACCAAATAAAGAAGGTATAGAATTGGTTGCATTAAGCAAAACTCACATTAAAATTACTAGACAAAAACTACGTTTTTTAGATGATGCAGATGTGTTTACTTTAAAATAAACTCTTCAATCAAATCCCAACCTATACGTACTTCAATCTGTTTTTTAGAGTAACTAACACGTTCTGATTGTTGCGCTTTTAAGAAAATTCCGGAATCGTAAACCTTATTTTTATTGGTATCAAAAATCACTCTAACGTAATACTTTCCAGGTAGTACAAAAAAGATATCTATAGGTTCTGGTTTTGTAGTATACGCTTCATACTTAACCTCACCTTTATCAGTTACTAACTGAACAATTAATGGGTAAATTGCATTTTTAAGGTTTACACGTACATTTCCAAAATTATCCTCTTTTGGTGTTCTTATTGTGTAATTTAGGGTATCATTTACAGTGCTAAAAAAGTCTGTAACAGTATTAGGTAATAACTGTAGTTTGTATTGGTTGTCTTCTTTTCTATCAAACAAGACTTTTATAGTATTTTGAAGCGTATCTAATTTTGTTGTAAACGCAACATCTACAGAGTCTTTATTCATTATACGCATTTGTGTTGCGTCAAATGATTTTATTGGGATATTTGCAGATATCTTTAAAGTATCATAAAAACCAAGAAAATTATCTGGTGATGTTTTTATAAGTAAGCTGTCTCTTTTATTGTCTTTTATTCTAACTGAAAACGTATCTAGAACAGTTTTGTATTTCACTTTAAAAAGTAAAGAATCTACTTCAAGTTTAGGCTTATAAAAATAATTTAAACTATCTGTTTTTTGATCTTTTACAATCGTATACTGGTAATCTGCTGGCACATCAGAAAGTATTTCAATCTCCATGTTTTTGTAGTCATCACCTTCAAATCCAAATGCTATTTTCTCTCCAGATACTAATCGTGGTTTTTGTACTTTAAAATTTAGTTTTTCTTTAAATAATGCTATTTCGTAAAATGCTGACGTATCAGGAACAGTTATAAAGTCTTCGTAAAATCCAATTTTATCCGATTTTTGATCAAATTTAGTATTAGAATTTTCGTCTTTAATAGCAACTAATTTATAAGTCCCTGCTTTTAAATTTTCAATTTTAAATTCGGTAATACTATCTAAAGTATTCGTTACATATTTAGGTGCTTGTTTA
This sequence comes from Olleya sp., assembly GCA_023300575.1. Taxonomy (GTDB): domain Bacteria; phylum Bacteroidota; class Bacteroidia; order Flavobacteriales; family Flavobacteriaceae; genus Olleya. The sequence goes on along the minus strand of JALZUT010000007.1, from coordinate 11,587 downwards.
TAGACTACAGAGTCTGTGTAAGTACTATCTTTTTCATACAAATTGACCGAAATAAAGGCATCTACTTTTCTGCTAAGCGCATCTTTTACACTACCTTTTACAGTTAGAGAGTCAATATAACTTCCAGTAGAAAAGACATATCTGTAATAAGGATAGGGATTTTCTTCATTGTTATCAACTATACTATTACCAAAATTTAAGGCATAAGTTGTATTAGTTTGTAAGGTGTCTAATATTTTAATTTGTATGTATTTACTTGCTGTACCAAGAGGTGTTATTTCTGGAGTGTACGTCATTGGAGGCGACACAATAAGCTGTTTGCTTAAGTCTTTTAGTTTAATATACTCGTCAAAATAAATGCGTATTTCTGTAGCGTTAAAGTTGGTGCTAAAATTTTCTGGAGTTGTTTTGATAATTTTTGGAGGTGTAATATCTTTTTCGCCTCCACCAATATTTCCTCTGTTAGCACAATTAATAAAAGCAAGTGCTAAAACAACTATAAAACAATAAGTAAAAAGACGATTTTGCATATTAGTTTTCAAATGAGTTCACAAATTAACAACTTATTTATCGTTTAACGAAAAATGGTTTATGCTATTGCCATTACAGCAATACTAATTCTAATATTTTGTGATTTATTTAACTCTATGACACATGCTTCAAGGGTATTTCCTGTTGTAATAATATCATCAACCAGTAAAATGTGTTTGCTGTTAAGTTGTTGTAAATCTGTAACAGTAAACTGCTCATTATTAAATTGCCAACGCTCTAAACGGGTTTTAGAAGCTTGAGATGTTGATGTTGATCTTGTTTTAATTAGTAATTGGTCATTATAACCTACCGCTAATAATCTAGCAATACTTTGACCAAACAATGTAACTTGATTGTAGCCTCTTTTTTTCTGGTTTTTAGGATGAAGTGGTACAGGTATGACTACATCTACATCCTTGAATTTTCCAGTTGATTTAAGTTCTTCGCCAAGCCAATCTCCAAAAAAACCACTAACAGCTTCATTTTTTCCATATTTAAGTTGATGGATTAAGTGTTGGACTATTCCTTTTTTTTCAAACCGCAATAAAGCAGCAGCTTCTTCTATTTTAGCACGACCATAAAAGATGTTTTTAACAGTTTTGTCATTATTAAAATGAAAGTTTGTTATAGGTAAAGTGTGTCTGCATGAAGTACATAAAAACACTTCATTATCAGACAGTTGGTGTTTGCAACCATTACAGACTTCAGGAAAAAACAGATTAATTAGTGCTTTAAGCATTATAGGTAATATATAACATCAATTTACTAAATAAAGTATAAAGAGCAAAGAAACCCTCTGTGATTTTTTAACTTTTATATTCTATATAGATCATATTTTAATCTAATAACTAATGTGTTTTCTGTCTATTGTTATTAGCGTTTAACAAGTATTTTATCTGTTCATCGATTTTTAGTAAGAGTCTTAATTTTTTATCAATATTTTTATTAAAAAATTGTATTAATCATGATGGTTTTTCCTCAAGATTTTAACTATAGATTAATAATAGCATCATTAGCAGTCGCTTTAGTGGCAACAGGGTCTTATAGTTTTTATAACTTTAATAAGTTAGAAGATTATAAAACGTTTATCTACCAAGAAAAGAAACTTTTAGAAAATGAGTTATCAGAGATGATAACACGTTTTGAAGATGTAGAAGTAGAAAACACGTCAATTAATATTAAGCTTGAAGCATATAAAGCCAATATTAAAGGTGCATTAGATTCTATCCAAGCACTTCAAGCAGATGTAACATTATTAACTGTTTATAGATCAAAAATAAAAATGCTTCAAAAAGAAAAAGAAGTGGTTTTTAATTTGGTCTATGATCTTCAGATTAAAAATCAAGAATTAACATCTAAATCTAGTCAGATTGAAGCAAAACTTACTTCAACAAAAGCGTTAACCAATAGTTTAAAGATTGAAAATAATGTATTGTCTAAAGTTAATACAACTTTGTCTAAAAAAATAATTAATGCAAGCCAATTAGACATCGAAGACCTGTCTGTCAATGCTGTTAAGCGTATTACTAATAAGCGAATAATAACAACCAATGATTCAAAAAAGGCAAATAAACTTCATATAGAATTTACTGTATCTAAAAACAAATTTTTACAAGAAGGTGAAAAAGACATATACATTCAAATATTAAATCCAAACAATAATATTATAGCAGATCAAGGTGCTGTACAGTTTGGAAAACAATCTTTAATTTATAGTAAAAAAATTAAAGTTAATTATAAAAACAAAGACCTTAATATAGGGTCTTTAATAACCACAGATACAGACGAGCCTCTAACAAAAGGAGTCTATTTTGTAAATGTGTTTAACGACAATAGACGTATAGGAAGCACTAGTGTTACCTTAAAATAGTATATTTTAACTTAAAAAAACAGCCATTACATGCGTAATGGTTTTATTTTGCTTTTATTTGAAATAATAATAATTAAATCTCTTTTTTTGAACAAAATCAGCTTTTTAAAAGAATCGCTTAAAAGCCTTAAAACCTCTGGAACAATAATACCAAGTTCTAGATATTTGGTATCAAAATTATTAAAAGGAATAAATTTTAAATTAGCCAGACTAATTATAGAATTTGGTCCTGGAGATGGTAAGATTACTAAAGATTTACTAAAAAATTTACATCCAGATGCAACCTTAATAATTTTTGAAATCAATGATAGTTTTTATGATACACTTCTAAAGATAGAAGACAAAAGACTAATTGTTGTAAAAGAATCTGCAGCATCAGTAGAAGACGTTTTAAAAACAAATGGGTTTGATAAAGTAGACTATATAGTGTCTAGCTTACCGCTTACTAATATTCCAAAACCAATTACAGCAACTATTTTAGAAAACGCATACAAATCTTTAAAGACTCAAGGTTATTTTATGCAGTATCAATATAGTTTGACGTATTATTCGGCTTTAAAAGTTGTTTTTAATGGTAATGTCTCTTTAGGTTTTGAGCCCTTAAATATACCACCAGCTTTTATTTATACTTGCCAAAAAGAGTAATTTTTTGTTCCAATAAAAAAAGTAAAGTCTTTGCGCATTGCACATTTTTATTTATCGTTTATCTTTGCGTTATGGCAAATAACGACGATCAATTTAAAAAGGTAATCTCTCACGCAAAAGAGTATGGTTACGTCTTCCAAAGTAGTGAAATATATGACGGATTAAGTGCTGTCTATGATTACGCACAAAACGGAGTAGAATTAAAGAAAAACATACGCGACTACTGGTGGAAAGCAATGGTGCAAATGCATGATAATATAGTAGGATTAGATGCTGCAATCTTTATGCATCCAACCACTTGGAAAGCATCAGGACACGTTGATGCCTTTAGTGATCCATTGATAGATAATAAAGATTCTAAAAAACGTTACAGAGCAGATGTTTTAGTTGAAGACTATTGTCTTAAAATTGAAAATAAAATAGATAAAGAAGTCGCTAAAGCAGCAAAGCGCTTTGGTAACGCTTTTAACAAAGAAGAGTTTGTGTCTACAAACGGAAGAGTTGTAGGCTATAAAGAAAAAATAGACACAATTTTAAAGCGTTTAGGTCAATCTTTAGAAAATGAAGATTTAAAAGATGTAAAAGCACTTATTGAAGAATTAGAAATTGCTTGTCCATTAAGTGGAAGCAGAAACTGGACAGACGTAAAGCAATTTAATTTAATGTTTGGTACCAAATTAGGTGCTTCTGCAGAAACTGCTATGGATTTATATTTACGTCCAGAAACAGCTCAAGGTATTTTTGTTAATTTTCTTAATGTACAAAAGACTGGTCGGATGAAAATACCGTTTGGTATAGCGCAAACAGGTAAAGCATTTAGAAACGAAATTGTTGCAAGACAATTTATTTTTAGAATGCGTGAGTTTGAACAAATGGAAATGCAATTTTTTATCAAACCAGGTACGCAAGGAAAATGGTATGACTATTGGAAAGAAACCAGACTAAAATGGCATTTATCACTTGGTTTAGGAGCAGATAATTACCGTTTCCATGATCATGAAAAATTAGCACATTACGCTGATGCAGCAGCAGATATAGAGTTTAAATTTCCGTTTGGTTTTAAAGAGCTAGAAGGTATACACTCGCGTACAGATTTTGATTTAAAAGCGCATGAAGAATTTTCTGGTAAAAAGCTTCAGTATTTTGACCACGAAGAAAACGCAAGTTATACGCCTTACGTTTTAGAAACTTCAATTGGTTTAGACCGTATGTTTTTAGCAGTGTTTTCTAATTCATTAATGGATGAAACACTTGAAGATGGAAGTGTAAGAAGGGTTTTAAAATTACCAGCAGTTTTAGCACCAACTAAAGCAGCAGTATTTCCTTTAGTTAAAAAAGACGGGTTGCCAGAAGTTGCTAAACAAATTATTGAAGATTTAAAATGGGATTTTAATGTATTTTATGATGAAAAGGATGCAGTTGGTAAACGATACAGACGTCAAGATGCGGCAGGAACACCATTTTGTATTACAATAGATCATGATACATTAGAAGACAATACAGTTACCATTAGACATAGAGATACTATGGATCAACAACGTGTTAAAATTGAAGATCTAAAAGACATCATTAAAAAAGAAGTGGATGTTAAAGAATGGTTGATGAAGATTTAACAGTTCTTGCATAGACAGAAATCTTATAAATATAAAAGTCCAAACTTATTAGTTTGGGCTTTTTTATTAAAAATAAGCCTTTAACTGTACATTTCCAGTATGAATCGCTTTGCTAGTCTCTGTTTTTCTGCCAAAATAAGACAAGTTTAAATCTAAAAACTTGGTTAGTTTTTTTTGGGCTAATAACGTCCAAGTTGTATTTTTTCCAGGTTGTAGACCTTCTAACAGTTGGTAAGCAACTGGACTATTTGCATTACCATCAAACGTATTATTAAAAAAATTAAACTCTCCAGAAATTGCACCAACTTGCGCATTCCCTTTTGGCGATAATGCAAATGATGCTCCGTATTTTTGTTGTTGTAAGGTTTCTAATGCGTCAATTGTATTTGCACTGTTAGTATATTGATAAAAGACATCAAACTGTACATTATCATTTAATAAATAAGACAATTTCGGATTAAATTTTTCGGTATCAATATCAAAGTTTTTACTGCTAAAGTTTTCACTCTCACTAAACTGCTGCTCTAAAGCAGAACTAAAAGTAACCAGCCAACTTGTTCCTAGTTTATGATTAAAATTAAATTGATGAGTTTTAAGCTCGTTTTCAATAAAACCAAAACTTAATGTGTTTTTTGATCGATTAGTTAAATAGGTGTAAGATGTTGTGTAGTGTTGTTTTCCGCGATTAAAGAATAGTACGTTTCTAAAATTTTGGTTTAAACCTAGTTGATTGTCCTGGTCGTTAATAAAAGGATTTAAGTTAAAACCATTAGTATCTCGTCTTGCTTTTCGGTCTATTAAATAACTAGTTTGATTATAAAATCTAGAAAAGAAAAGCCTGGTTTTGTTTTTAGAATTTGCCCAATCTATTGGATTTAAAGTCAAGGTTTGACTCAGCCTATTTTGATGTGTTTTTATAAAGACTTGATTAGGAAGTAATACTCTTATATAATCACCTTGATCTGTAAATTGTGCAATTTCAAATTCTTCTAATTCTTGAATTCCGTTTTCATTATAATCAATCCAAGTAAAAGTACCTTGACCAGACTCTACTTGTACGTAGGTAAAATCTTGTTGAGGCAAGGTTCCAGAATTGGTTTCAAAAACGGTGTTCCAAAGTACTCCGTTTTTCAAAAAACGTTGACTAAAAAGTAACCGCGAATTTAAAGAGTTTTCGTTTTCTTGATCTTGGTCTTCATTTTTTAGTGTTCTATAATTAACATAAAGCGATAAATTAGTACGTTCATTTTTTAATAATCTAGAATCTAAATAATACGTATTAGATGTATTAACACGTTGTAATTTACTAACTCTTAAACTGTCGTTAACACGATATTTATATCCAACTTCTGCAAAAACATTAGTGCTATCTCCTATGCCTGTAAAAGCTTCGTAAGCAGTAAACCGTTGGGTCAAATCTGTAAATTGATTTGTTTCGGTTACACGTTGTTTATTTTCTTCAGCAGAAAAACCAGCACCAACCCATTGGTTTTTTAAATTATAAATAGCGTTGTTATAAGTTCTAAAAAACTTGGACATATTTTGTGTGCTATTTGCGTTTAGAATACTAGTATTTGAAGATAGTTTAAGTTTTTTTAAATTTAGATTAGCAACTACATCATGTTTGTTACCAGTAAAATTATCTGTAAAATTTAGATGATTAATACGGTAATTTAAAGTTCCTTTTTTAAAATTAAACAGTTTTACACCTGCAGTAAATAATAATTGATTTCCAAAATCAGTTACAGTTTGATTTGTGGTTGTCTGTTCTAAATTCCAGTCACGATTAAACTCTGGAACGTACAAACGTTCAATGGTTGTAAAGTCTTCTTGGATGTAATCTACATCTAAAAAGGCGTTAGCATTCCACAAACTGTCGTTCTTAATTATAGCTTGTTCTATAGCTAATTTTCCTGCAAACCCAGTATTGTTATCATCGTTTAGATCCGAAAACAAGTTAAGGTCATTTTTACTTGTAGCTAATTCAAACTTAACATTAGTTTTTTCGGTTGGGTTATATGCTCCGTTTACAACTGCAATTTGTAATTGTGTTGGTGCTACCAATTGTACAATTGGTGCATAATCACCTTGTTTTACGCCACTAATTGGCGCAACAAATTCAAAAATATTATTAATGGCATTGGTAGAGGATAAAACATAATCGCCCAGACCTTGACCAACCAAAGTAAAACGAACGCTAAAAAGGGTGTCATCTGGATTGTTAGAGAAGATGTAAATATCTTCGCTATTAAATAGCTCTTTTCTGTATAATATCCGATTTTCACTAAAAGTTTCAGGGACTTCAGAAAGTGCAACCATTTGTTGCATATCATCTCCAGCATTACTTAAAATAGCAGTTTGTGCTTCGGATAAATTTTGCTGTAAAGGGTTGTTTTTAGAATCACTTTCAGAATATACAGAAGCACCAATTTTAAGTTTGTTGCTTTTATAATTTCCACCTCCAAAAGCAATTATTCTAGAATAATCACGCTCAGAAAATTGGAAATCAACATTAATACGCATTTCTGAAGTTATTGGATATGTCGAATTAAAAATTAGTTCGCCAGCATTGTAGTCTATTATATAATCTTCGTTTTCACCACGTTTTAAAGCGACTCCGTTAACGTAAACGGTTTCACTACCAGATACTATAAGTACAAATAACTCGCCATTTGGACCTTGTAATTTATATGGACCTTGATTACCTTCTGTTGCAGTAAATTGAAAGTTAGTAAACTGTCCACGTACCAATGCTCCTGAAGCAAAAACTTTAGTCTGTTGGTCGTCATCTCCAAAATTAGCTTTGACTTGTAAGCCTTGCACACGTTTGGTAAAAGCTGCAAAGTAAGAGTTGTTATTTTGCAAATCGATATCTCCAGCTCTAATTGCCCAATCGTCAGAAAATAATTCTAAAAAAACTTGATCAAAATCGTCTAAACGTTGCGAGTGACCACCTTCTTGTAATGGTATATTAGCATCTTGGATACTTGCTCTAAGCGAGACTTTATCGTTTAGTTTTCCTGTAATTTGTAGATCCAACTCACTATTTAAAACCGAGTTTTGATTATTTCCAATAGTCACACCGCGACTAATACTTCCAGAAGTAGTTAAACCATCAAATGGTTTAAACGTTTGATCGGTGTTTGACTGAGACAATTTTACAAGTTTATTAAAGCTGTCGGTATTTTCTACAATAACGCGATCATCAAACTGTTTATAGGTTTTAGTTAAAAAAACTGGATAATTACGGTAATTAATAATGATAGAGTCGGTTTCAACGGGTTTTAGAAACGTGATGGTAGACGTTCCAAAATCTACATTATAGTAAGTACTGTCTAAAACAGTTTTATCTTTTAATTCAATTTTAAAGCCATCGTTATTAATACTTAAGCTATCAATAATAATGGTATTAGCAACCTTGACTGTTTTTCGTTTTAAATAGTATGTCTGTTCTTGCGCTTGGGCAAAAATTCCTATTAAAAAAAGAAAAAAAGTAAGGGTTAATTTCATCTACAAGTATAACAGTATTATCACTAGTTTATTTTGTTAATATTTTTTGAGTAAAAAAGTGGTAATTAATATTGTAAAAGTAAAGCATTATTTAATTTAGCTAAAATTAATATCAAACACATTAAATAAGCTTGCTAAAAAGTTTATCATTTAAACAAAATGAGCAATAACTAACACTAGTTAGCCTATTAAAAACAATAAATACAGAAAAATGGAAATTATCTCATATAACGTAAACGGAATTCGTGCAGCAATTAAAAAAGGTTTTATAGAATGGCTAGAAAGTGCAAATCCAGATGTAATTTGTTTGCAAGAGATAAAAGCAATGGAAGAGCAACTGGATTTGAGCCTTTTTAAAAAGGCTGGATACCACTATAACTATTGGTTTAGTGCGCAAAAAAAAGGCTATAGTGGTGTTGCAGTATTGTGTAAAAAAAAACCTAATCATGTACAGTATGGGACAGGAATAGAAGCTATGGATTTTGAAGGTCGTAATCTTCGTGTAGATTATGACACAGTATCTGTTATGAGTATGTATTTGCCTTCTGGGACAAACCAGACTAGATTAGATTTTAAGATTGATTATATGGGTCAGATCCACAGTTATTTAAATGCATTAAGAGCCGAAATACCAAACCTAGTCGTTTGTGGTGATTATAACATTTGTCATGAAGCTATAGATATACATAATCCTAAAATGAAAGGTGTTTCTGGATTTTTACCAGAAGAGCGTGAGTGGCTAGGTAATTTTATAAACAGTGGTTTTATAGATTCGTTTAGATACTTAAATCCAGAACGACAAGAATATTCATGGTGGAGTTATCGTGCAAATTCAAGAGCAAACAACAAAGGTTGGCGATTGGATTATGCAATGGTAACAAAATCGTTACAACAAAAAATAAAAAGAGCAGTTATACTACCAGAAGCCAAACATAGTGACCATTGTCCTATTTTAGTAGAAATAGAATTGTAACATCAACTTATAAAAATGAAAAACAAACTAACAATTATCCTATTAACAGTGTTTTTAACCAGTTGTGTATCTCCTAAAGTATACAAAGACTTAGAGAGTAAATACGCAAGTTTAAAAAGGGAAAATAAAGACTTAAAAGCCCAAAACCAGGACTTGCTAAAAAACAAAACAAGCGCAGTTAATGATTTAGCAGCACTACAAGCCAATTATGACAAAGCTATAACACGTCGTGACCAATTAGAGACAGACTACATAGCAACAAAAAGCAAGCACGCTAATTTAAAAACATCATACGACGCATTAGATTCTAATAGTAGTTCTGTAATAGCAGCAAACAGCCAAAAAAACAGAGAATTACTAGCAAAGCTAGAAGCTAAAGAACAAGCATTAGCAGCAGAAAATAAGCGTTTAGAACAACTTAAAAAAGAGCTAGAAGTAGGCGCACAACGCGTTGCCGATTTAGAAAACATTATAGCAGCAAAGGAAGCCGAAATGACAGCTTTAAAAAACGCAATATCAAGCGCGCTAACAGATTTTGAAGGTAAAGGATTAACTGTAGAGCAACGCGACGGTAAAGTATATGTATCAATGGAAAACAAACTTCTTTTTCAGTCTGGTAGTTGGGCAGTAGGTGATCAAGGTCGTAAAGCGGTTAAGCAATTAGGTAGTGTTTTAGGAGACAACCCAGAGATTTCTGTATTAATCGAAGGACACACAGATAATGCACCATACCCACCAAACGGAAACATCAAAAATAACTGGGATTTATCTACTAAACGTGCAACCGCAATTGTTTCAATTTTACAAGAAAACTCAAATATAAAAGCAGATAATTTAACCGCAGCAGGAAGAGGTGAGCATCTACCAATTGCTTCAAATACAACAGCAGACGGTAAAGCTAAAAACAGACGTATAGAAGTTATTTTAACACCTAAATTAGATAAAATATCGGGTCTTTTAAATAATTAAAATTAGGGCGTTACCACAAGGGTCGGGCTATCTGCTACTAGTTTTGGCTCGATGCGTACGCTCGCCAAAAGCTAACCGCTACTATCCCTAACGCAAAACTTAACAAACATTTAGACCTTTAGTAAAAAAACAAACCAAAGGTCTTTTTTATCTTTGAAATAAAATTATAAAAATAAGATATCTCTTTTAGAGAAATCAAAAATGGATTATGAAATACACGACTCTTCCAAACAGCACTATAAAAGTTAGCAAAATTTGTTTAGGCACCATGACTTTTGGTAACCAAAATACCGAAACAGAAGGACATGCACAATTAAATTATGCTATAGATAATGGTGTTAACTTTATAGACACTGCAGAGTTGTATCCAGTACCAGCGACTGCAGAAACACAAGGAAGAACAAGTAAAATCATAGGGACTTGGCTTAAAACTAAAAAAAGAGAAAATTTGGTTATTGCCTCAAAAATTGCAGGACCAGGAGATTACACAGCCCATATACGTACAACTGGATTTAAAGGTAAGTCGGTTAAAGAAGCAGTAGAGCTAGAATTAAAAAGATTACAAACAGACTATATAGATTTATACCAATTGCATTGGCCAGAAAGACAAGCTAATTTTTTTGGACAAAGAGACTATAAACATAATCCAAATGATCTTTGGGTAGACAATTTTAAAGAAAACTTAGAAGCTTTAGAAAAAGTTAAAAAGGAAGGGAAAATAAGAGAAATAGGAATTTCTAACGAAAAAGCATGGGGAGCTATGCGTTATTTAGAAGAGTCCAAAAACAACAATTTGCCTAGACCAATTACCATACAAAATGCATATTCTCTTTTAAACCGCGTTTTTGAAGGCGATATGGCTGAAATCTCGCATCGCGAAAACATTGGCTTATTAGTCTATTCTCCTATGGCATTCGGAGTTTTATCTGGGAAGTATGTCAAGAATATAGCGCCGGATAATGCACGATTAAAAGTGTTTCCAAGATTTGCAAGATATAGTAGCGAACAATCAACTTTAGCTACTCAAAAATACTTAGAGATTGCAGAGCAAAATAATATGTCTTTAGCGCAAATGTCGTTAGCTTTTGTTAATCAAAGAACTTTTGTAACTGCTAATATCATTGGTGCGACAAATCTAACTCAGTTAAAAGAGAATATTGATAGCGTTAATTTAAATTTATCAGACACTATTTTAGAAGAAATTGAAAAAATACATGCTTTGATTCCGAATCCAGCACCATAACCTTTTTTTAATACGTTTAGTCTTGTTTTGTTTTAGTTTTTAATTATTTTAGTAGACTAATTAATTTGCTAAAAATGAAAAAAACCAACTTTATCCTAGTTTTGTTATTGCTTTTAGGATGGCAAGCTAACGCTCAAATTACGACTTATCCATATTTAGAAGATTTTGAATCAGGTGATGGTGGTTGGATAGCCGATAATACCACAAATGGTTTATGGGCTTTAGGGACACCA
>JALZUT010000006.1 GCA_023300575.1 Olleya sp. | reverse complement strand
TTGTACAATAACCACTTTATTTTTAAATCTATCATCTGTTAATGATACTTGGTTTCCGTTTGCATCCGGAAATGTAAACGCTAAACTATCATAACCTTCTTTTAAAACCGTTAAATCATTAGCGCTGGCTAGTGTGTAATTTTCGTTGCGTTTAGCTGTAAAAGGCTCTTTCCAATGGTTTCCTGAGTAAAATTGTCCATTTATTGTAGAATCTGTTACAGTACCTGTAAACAAAAAGGCGTGTGCACCATCAAAGGTTGATAGCTGTAATCTATTGCCATCAATAACACCATCTAGATAACGATAGTCACCAGTTTCGGTTAAAAAGGTACCTGTAACGGTATTTCCGGATTGATTAAAAACCCCTTTTGCAACATAACTATCGTCTGTATTTGGACTAAAACTTGTTTGCCAATCTCCAGAAATATTATGTTTTGCTTTAGATGTTAAATCAAAACGCGCTTCTTCCTCTTTAGCTGTAAATACTTGTTGTCTATTTTTTTCTTCAACTACAAAACGACCATTTAAGGTTTTATTTTCAATTTTTGCAATTAGCATGCCTTCAAAAACCGGTAATTTAATGTAAACCGAGTCGTTTTTATATGAAACCTCATCTACTGATATAATTTCTTCTGCATTATAAATGTCAAGTGAGTTTGCGTCTTTTACTTTAAAAACAAAGGGCAAACTTTTGGTTTCTGATACTTTCAATTCACCTCTATAAGTACCAAAAGATAAGAATTCGGTATTGTTTTGATTACAAGACAATAAAATAATAGCTAAAAGCAGTAAGATAAAATGACGCATACTTATATCGGTTTTTTAAATTTATTCGAAATAACAACAAAATATTTACAAAAAAAAAGGACATTGCAAAACAATGTCCTTTTTTAACTTATAATTTAAATTAGTTTAATTCTCTACTTCTTCAAGTTTTGATAATTTTTCTTTTCTTTTTTCAATTTGCTCTTTACTTCTTGCAAGAGAAGTTTGATGCTTAGCTAACTTCTCTTCAACACGTTTAAAAGTAGCTTCACGTTTTGTTATTTGCTCTTCAGTTAGCTCACCTCCTGCCTTTTGCAATTCAAATCGAGCTCTTGCTTCTGATAGTCTATTTTTACCGCTTGTTACTAATCTATCACTTTTTTCAAGACGTTGATTAGTATTAGCTACTCTAGTTTTAACCGCTTCCAGACGCTCTTTTTTATAAGCTTCTTTGTCTCCTTTAAAAGCATCACGTTTTTCTTTAAGCACTTCACGTTTTTCAGTCATAGACTCACGTTTAGCCTTCATTTCTTCCTTCATTTTTTCTTTTTCTTCATCAGTAGCGTTTTCTAACTTTTCTTTCATGTTTTCGCGAGCTTCTTTTAATTCACTTTTATCACCTTTTAGCGCGCTTTTTTCTTCCTTCATTTCATCTCGCTTCTCTTTCATTTCAGATTTTTTATCCTGCATGTCAGCTTTAAGCTCTTTTCTTTTAGCTTTCATTTCTGCTTTCTTCTCCTGCATTTCTGCAGTCATCTCTCCTTTTTTCTCCTGCATTTTGGCTTTTCCTCCTTTTTTTGCAGCCTTCATTTCTCCTTTTTTACCTTTCACTTTGGTTTCTAATTTATCTGTAGCTACCTCTTGTGCAATAAGCGTTTGTTGACTACCTAAAATTAATAGTCCAACTCCAACTAATACTATTTTTATGTGTTTCATCTTATTATTCTTTATCTAGTTGTTCTAATTCTTTTTCTAAATCGTTGTACTCTTGTTCTAACTCGTTAACAATACTATCTGTTTCAACTTCAATATTTTCTATTGTTTCGGTTGCTTTGTTAGCAGCTTCATCTTTTTTAGTGTCTCTGCATGACGATACAGAAAACAGTAAAACTAATACTGCTATTTTAAAAATTGCCTTCATATAAATTGATTTTATTGGTTTACCTTATCAAGGTACGATAATAAGCAGTTGTTAAGATTAATTATAATAGTCTTAATCTTACATTTATAGTTAAAATGCACTTTTAACCGACTTACTACTTAAAATTAGAATTTAAAACCACTTCTTAGCCCATAAATTGTTATTAAAATTGAAATAAAAGCTGTTTATAAAATCACTAAAACTGCTAAGTATTATTATATTTGTCCTCTTAATTATTCTATACATGAAGATTTCTTATAACTGGATAAAACAATTTATAAAAACCGATTGGTCTACAGCACAGACTAGCGAGTTACTTACCGATTTAGGTCTAGAAGTAGAAGGATTAGAACACTACCAAAGTGTAAAAGGTGGATTAGAAGGTGTTGTTGTAGGCCAAGTTTTGACTTGCGTACAGCATAGTAATGCAGATAAATTAAAAGTTACGACAATAAACATAGGATCTGGAGAACCAGTACAAATTGTATGTGGTGCGCCAAATGTTGCTGTTGGACAAAAAGTACCAGTTGCAACTATTGGGACGACTTTATACACAGAAGAAGGTGAAGCTTGGACGATCAAGAAAGGTAAGATTAGAGGCGAAGAAAGTCACGGAATGATTTGTGCTGAAGATGAGTTAGGTCTAGGTAAATCTCACGACGGAATTTTAGTACTACCAGAAGATACTGTTATCGGTACGCCTTGTACTGACTTATTTGATGTAGAAAATGACCACGTTTTTGAAATTGGTTTAACACCAAATCGTGCAGATGCCATGAGCCATTTTGGTACAGCACGTGACCTAAAAGCGGGTTTACAACAAAAAGGAATTAACGTCGAGTTAATTACACCTAGCGTTAGTAAATTTAATGTAGATAGTAGAACACTTAAAATAGATGTTGAGGTTTTAAATAAAGACTTAGCGCCTAGATATTGTGGTGTTACACTAACTGGTTTAAAAGTTAAAGACTCGCCAGAATGGTTACAAAACAGATTAAAAGCAATTGGCTTATCGCCAATTAACAATATAGTTGATGCTACTAATTATGTGTTACATGACTTAGGGCAACCTCTTCATGCATTTGACGCTGTTAAAATTAATGGTAATAAAGTAGAAATAAAAACACTACCAGCTGGAACAAAATTTACCACTTTAGATGGTGTTGAACGCAAATTACATGAAGATGATTTAATGATTTGTGATGCTAAAAAACCAATGTGTATTGCTGGTGTTTTTGGCGGAATTGATAGTGGTGTTACAGAAAACACAACAAGTATCTTTTTAGAAAGTGCTTATTTTAATCCGGTTAGTGTACGCAAAACCGCAAAGCGTCATGGTTTAAATACAGATGCCTCGTTTAGATTTGAACGTGGTATTGATCCAAACCTAACAGAATACGCTTTAAAACGTGCTGCTTTGCTAATTCAAGACCTTGCTGGTGGCGAGATTACTAGCGAGATTGTGGATATTTATTCAAATAAAATTGAAGATTTTCAAGTTAGATTAAGCTTTGATAAAGTAACCAAATTAATTGGACAAGAAATACCAAGAGAGACTATAAAATCAATTTTAACCTCTTTAGACATCCAGGTTAATAGTGTTACCGAAACTGGTTTAGGATTGACTATTCCAGCGTTTAGAAACGACGTTACTAGAGAAGCAGATGTTATAGAAGAAATTTTACGTGTGTACGGTTATAACAATATTGAAGTACATTCTAAACTAAATGCTTCAATCTCTAACGCTTCAAAATTTGAAGATTATAAATTACAAAATACAGTTGGTAACCAGCTTGCTGCGCAAGGTTGGTTTGAGATTATGGCCAACTCATTAACTAATGCGAATTACTTAGCGTTATCAGACCAATTAAAAACCGACCATAATGTAGAAATGCTTAATCCATTAAGTCAGGATTTAGCTGTGATGCGCCAAAGCTTAGTTTTTTCTGGTTTAGAAGCTTTAAGTCATAACATAAACAGAAGACAACACAATTTAAAGTTTTTTGAATTTGGAAAAACCTATCACGATTTTGGAGATAAGCGTGAAGAGTTTAAACGTTTGTCATTATTTGTAACTGGTCATAAAAATGAAGAAAGTTGGGTTAATTCGCCACAATCAAAAACAGATTTCTTTTATTTAAAAGGAAGTATTGCCAGTATATTAGATCGTTTAGGCATTAAACGTCACCAAGAGAGCAGTGCAAAAAACGATGTCTTTTCTGAAGGCTTACAATTAAGTATTGGACGTGATACTTTGGTAGAATTTGGTGTTTTAAAAACTAAAATAACTAAACATTTTGACATTAGTCAAGAGGTGTTTTATGCCGATTTTAATTGGGACACTATAATTACAGTAGCAAAACGTAATAAAATTAAGTTTGCTACAATCCCCAAATACCCAGAAGTACGACGCGACTTTGCTTTATTATTAGATAATGCTGTTACGTTTGACAGCATACAAAGTATTGCTAAAAAAACTGAAAAACAACTGCTTAAAAACGTCACTCTTTTTGATGTTTATCAAGGTAAAAACTTACCAAAAGGAAAAAAGAGTTACGCTGTAAACTTTACGTTTTTAGACGAACGTCAAACCCTTACAGACAAGGTAGTTGATAAAATAATGAATAAACTACAAAGTAATTTTGAGCGTGAGCTTGGAGCAGAATTAAGATAAGGAATGTCGTTAAAAAGAAATATATTATTTATTTGTATTGCGCTATTTGCTTTTAAATTAAGCGCTCAAAGTATTACTGCAGAAAAGTCAAAAGACACGTCTTCTATAGGTAGATTATTTTTGTACGATACTAAACAAATCTTTTTAGGAGCAAAACATGCAATTTCGAGACCTTTACATTGGAAAAAAAAGGATTTTACAACATTAGGAATAGTAGTATCTAGTGCATTAGCACTCTCTACAGTAGATGATGAGACAAGTGCTTATTTTATACGTCAAAAACCACCTCAATTTTTCCAAGAAGTAGGTTTTAACTCTGGAAATCCTCAAGTCTATTTTCTTACCAATGCAGGACTCTATGGTTATGGTCTATTTACTAAAAATGAAAAAATAAGGAAATTGAGTGTTTTAATTATAGCCTCCTCTTTTACTTCTGGATTTATACAAAGCGTAAGCAAAACGGCTTTTGGTAGAGTTAGACCGCTAAACGGTTATAAAAGTAACAAATTTAGATTCTGGTCTAATGAAGCTGCGTTTCATTCGTTTCCTTCTGGCCACACTGTGCTATCTGTAACTATGGCACATGCAATAGCTAAACAGTTTAACAATCCATGGTCTAAAGTAGCTGCCTACACATTAGGAGCTATTGCACCTGCTTCTAGGCTATTTTCTGGAGCACATTGGTTAACAGATGTAGGCATTGGTGCTGTGTTAAGCATTGCAGTAGTTGATAGTATTGATAAATTTTTATTTAATACGGATGCTTATAAGTATAATACAAAACAAAAAAACATTTCTTGGAATATAAATTTTACAGGAAATCAAATTGGTCTTATTGGTACATTTTAAATATAATTAGAGTCGCATTTTTTTCTTCTATTAAATACGTAACATTAAACACGTTTTTAATATTAGTGAAAAAAAATCAAAACCTAATGGCTATACCTGAAGCTCAATATGTATAGGATATACACTGGAAATAAAATAATGAATAGATTACAAAGTAATTTTGAGCGTGAGCTTGGAGCAGAATTAAGATAATTATGGACAAACCTCAAAGAAGTAACAACTGGAATTTATTTACTGGCCTTTTACTAACCTTTTTTGGCAGCTTTAGAGTGTATCAGCATTTTTCTGAAATTACTACTTTAGGTAATTTTAGATTAATCTTATCAATTAGTTTTATTGGTTATGGTTTGTTTAACTTATATCAATACTTTCAGAATAAAAAATAGGAAGTAAATAAATTCAATTTTAACACATTTAACATATGAAATTGAATTTGAAAACTATTTTGTATCTTTAAGTAAAACCAATTATGATTTAAAATTACTGTAAAAGAAAATAGTTTGTCCCGATTCTTCGAGAATGTGTTTTTTCTTTATATGAAATTGAAAAATAAAGCATAGCCTTAGTTACAGTTTCTTTTTAAGTTGAAATAGAAAGTAGAAAGACGTGTTTTATTGAAGTGGTTTTAAAGCGTAAATGGTATAACCCAAAAATAGTAGATTATGGAGACAGATTATATTAAAATATTTGACGGAAATTTTATTGTCGTACAACTTATAAAAGCACGACTAGAAGATATTGGTATACACCCAATTATTAAAAGCGAAACAGAATCTGGTCGTTTAGCAGGTTTTGGACCTAGTATTTCTGGGCTAGAAGAAGTGTTTGTTAATACTAAAGAAATAGAAAAAGCAATGGTAGTTGTAAATGAAGTAAGTGCTAACACTGAAGCTTCTTAGTTAGTGCATAGGTGTAAATTAAGCAGTGTTTATTTAAACAAATTAAAAACCTCTAAAATTTAAAATTTTAGAGGTTTTTTTATACTAATTGCTTTATACTAA
>JALZUT010000005.1 GCA_023300575.1 Olleya sp. | reverse complement strand
GAACCAACTATAGATTGCAATCCTTGTACAGATCAAGACCATGATCTTAACAGAAGAAGTCAATTCTTTATCGTTAGTGGTGGTCCACAAAAACAGTAAAACAAACACTAAAGTTTACAACCAAAACAAAACTTTAAACCATAAAAAAAGCCTTACTAAATATTAGTAAGGCTTTTTTTATTACCACTTATTAAATGGTATTTTACTTAATTGCGAATTATAATACCTAACATCTCCTGTAACCTCATCACCTAGCCAATCTGGTTTTATGAAAATTTCTTCTTCAGAATTCAACTCTACTTCTGCTATTATTAAACCTTTATTCTTTT
The DNA here is from genome assembly GCA_023300575.1 of Olleya sp. Lineage (GTDB taxonomy): Bacteria > Bacteroidota > Bacteroidia > Flavobacteriales > Flavobacteriaceae > Olleya. The sequence goes on along the minus strand of JALZUT010000005.1, from coordinate 24,131 downwards.
TGAGAAATTCATCAACCTCAAAAGTATGTTTACCTATCTTTATTTCATAACGTACTTTATCTATCTCGCCTTTTTTACACAATTTTAAAAGCACTTCTGCTTCCTCTTTTAATATTTCTTTTTCCCATTCAAAACGAGATAATCCGTTTTTTGAAGATTTACCTTTTATAGTTAAAAACCCTTGCTCTCCTTTAAGACGTACTCTAACTGTTCGTTTTTTATTGGTACTTAAAAAACCCTGAATAATTCTGGTTTGTTTAAAAGCTACAGCTTTAAAAACATCGGATTTGACTAAAAATTTACGTTCTATTTCTATCATAATTACTTTCCGCTAAAGTAGAAATTTTATTTAGATATTATTAATATTCTTTTTATGAGATTCCTGCATGCGCAGGAATTAGTAAATTTACAAGATGCAAAACGATTTACCAATAAGAAAAATTATTCATGTAGATATGGATGCCTTTTACGCGTCTGTAGCACAAATGGATAATCCAAAACTTATCGGTAAAGCTATAGCTGTTGGAGGAGGTGGAACAAGAGGTGTGATTAGTGCAGCAAGTTATGAAGCAAGAAAATTTGGAGTAAAAAGTGCCATGTCTGGTAGATTGGCTATTAAATTATGTCCAGAATTAATTTTTGTGAATACTGATTTTGAACGTTATACTAAAATTTCGAAAAAAATTAGAGCAATCTTTTATGATTATACAGACTTAGTCGAACCGCTTTCTTTAGATGAAGCCTATTTGGACGTTACCAAAAATAAAAAAGGAAACCCAAGTGCTTCTATGCTTGCTGAAGAAATTAGAGCACGTATTTTTAACGAAGTGGGTTTAACCGCTTCTGCTGGTATTAGTATTAACAAGTTTGTTGCTAAAATAGCGAGTGACTATAACAAGCCAAATGGTCAAAAAACGGTTAATCCTGAAGAGGTTTTAGGTTTTTTAGAAATATTAGATATTAGAAAGTTTTACGGAATTGGAAAAGTCACTGCCGAAAAAATGTACCAAAAAGGGATTTTTACAGGACTGGATTTAAAATCAAGATCTTTAGAATATTTAACACAACACTTTGGCAAATCTGGAGGTTTCTACTATTATATTGTTAGAGGTATCCATAATAGCGAAGTCAAACCAAACAGAACTAGAAAATCTTTAGCTGCAGAACGTACTTTTAACGAAAATCTATCTTCTGAAGTTTTTATGTTAGAAAAACTAGAACATATTGCAGAAGAAGTCGCTAGACGTCTAAAAAAAAGTAACGTAGCAGGAAAAACAATAACCTTAAAAATAAAATACAGCGATTTTACTTTACAAACACGTAGCAAAACCCTACCTTATTTTATTGCTGACAAAGCAGTCATTTTAGAAACCGCTAAAGATTTATTGTATCAAGAAAAAATGAGTAATTCGGTACGTTTGTTGGGTATTTCTTTATCTAATCTTAATACTGAAAAGAAAACTAAAAAAATTAAAAAGGATAAAGAAATTAGTGTGCAGTTACGGTTTGGGTTTTAGAGTTGTTCTCTTAGTCTTTCAAAACTTATATTATTAGTGAAAATCAGACTTGATTCTTTTAATATATTATTAGCAATGTTTTTATCAAAAACTAAGATGTATAAAGTATCTGTTTCACATGGTTCTAAATAATTCACTTTTATTAATAACTTTACTTCATTCTTTAATCTTCTAATTTTTGTAATAATAGACACATAATGTTCTTCATTATTTTGGATTGCATATAAATCATTAAGCGTATTATTTTCTCCTAATAATTTAATTATAGACTTAACTTGATTTAAATTAAATCTAATATCATATAACTTGCTATTCTCTTCTCTTTCTAATCCAAGACTTATACTGTTATTTTGATTGTTTACAACTGAATATGTAAAATCAATACATTCCTCAAAACCATCTAAAAACCAATTGTTACGACCAATCGTATAAACTTCTTTATTCTTTCTGTCAAACCTTAAACTATCATGATTTGAAGAATACCATTTAGTCCAATTTAAATAGTCATTGTATGTTGGCGGATTTAGACCATCATATGAAATATCTGCATTAGACTCATACTTAGTTATTCTTTTAAAGAATTTGCTAGGATGACTTTTTGAATTATAATTTAATTGTTTTTCGAAAAACAAAAAATCTGATAAAGACTCTAACTTCTTTTCATATTCTTTACAGGCGCGTTTGTCTTCGCATTTATACTTTGCGCTAACACAAGATTGTATGCTTAAAAAGAGTATAAATATTACTAGTAAATTTTTCATTTCTCTAATTTAAACAAAAAACCAGCTTCAATATTGAAACTGGTCTTGTTTTATAATTACTATCCTTAACTTGCGTTAGCGATTGAACGGTGTGTCTGAGCTCCTCGCAGAGAGCGAGTAGTGAAAGCGCGACCCTTGTGGTAACGCCCAAAAAGAGATTATTAACTATATCTAAAAGATTTCCGTCTTCATGGAAATAGAAAACTAATAATTAGAAATTACAACTTTTAATCTCTGTTACTCTTAGTGTATTTACCATTCCTTTTTCTTGAATTGGCATTGCTGCTAAACTTATTAGCATGTCGCCTACTTCAAGATATCCTTTTTTACAGGCTATAGCGTTGACGTCTTCTATAGTTTCATCAGTGCTAACAAACTTATCGTAATAAAAAGCTGTTACACCCCATAATAAATTTAACTGCGTTAAAATGCGCTTATTTGATGTAAATACTAAGATATGAGAACTTGGTCGCCAAGCCGAAATCTGAAACGCAGTATAACCACTATTAGTTAATGTAGATATTGCTTTTGCATCTATATCATTAGCCATATGTGCTGCGTGATAACAGATTGATTTTGTAATATATCTATTGGTACGTATGTGTGGTGGAGATTGTGGTACTTTAATTAAGTCAGAATCTTCTACACTTTTTATAATATTAGACATTTGTCTAATAACTTGTACTGGATATTGTCCAACACTGGTCTCGCCAGATAGCATTACCGCATCTGCACCATCCATTACTGAATTGGCCACATCGTTTACTTCTGCACGTGTTGGCGTTAGACTAGTAATCATGGTCTCCATCATTTGGGTTGCAATAATTACTGGTATTCTAGCACGTTTTGCACGTAATACTAGTTTTTTCTGTACTAGTGGTACTTCTTCTGCAGGAATTTCTACTCCTAAATCACCACGTGCTACCATTAATCCATCACAATAGGCTACAATTTTGTCTATGTTTTCTACTGCTTCTGGTTTTTCAATTTTAGCAATTATCGGAATTTTATGATCACTATGTTTTTTAATTAGCTCTTGCAACTGCATTAAATCTTCTGCATGACGTACAAATGATAATGCCATCCAATCTACGCCTAACTTACAAGCAAAAATAGCGTCTTCGATATCTTTTTCTGTTAATGCTGGCTGTGATATATTGGTGTTTGGAAGATTAACTCCTTTTTTGGATTTAAGTGGTCCACCTTGAATAACTTTTGCTTTTACTTCAGACTTTCCGTCTGATGATACAACTTCAAAATGTAATTTTCCGTCGTCTAAAAGAATACGCTCTCCTGGTTTTGCATCTTGCGGAAACTTGTCGTATGTCATGTAAACACGCTCTTTTGTGCCTTCAAAGCGTTCTCCAGTTGCAAAAATTATTTCGTCACCTGGATTTACAATAACATCACCTTTCATGACACCTACTCGTAGTTTTGGTCCTTGTAAATCTCCTAAAATAGAAGCATTGTAACCAAACTCTTCGTTTAATTCACGTATCATTGCTACACGCTCTTCAACGTCTTTATAGTCTGCATGAGAAAAGTTAATTCTAAATACATTAGCACCTTCGTCTAACATACCTTTTAGTACCTCTTTACTACTTGTTGCTGGACCTAAGGTTGCTACAATTTTGGTCTTTTTTCTTTTTGGCATTAGCTAAATATTAAGTTTTCTTTAGATTTTAAATTAGTTGCTACAATGCTATATGCTGTAATAATTTGCGAAATCTTAAGTGTTTTGTTTAAAATTATTTTTTCTCTATTCTGAAACTCAGTTTCTATCTTCAATAGATAGTTTACTGTTTTATATTCTGGAACTAAATAATGTGTTTTTGTATTTATTGTATCATTACTAAATAACGAATTTAACTCTGCAGCTAAATTATTACTATGTACTTTACAAGCGTTAGAAACTAAACTATAAGTAATGAGTTGCTTCTCGTCATACCATTCAAATATTGAAAAATTTGAATTTTGACTTGGATTGCATACATCTTCTTGCTTTCTTTTTAATTTTAAATCTAAAGCTTGATTTAGTAAAAAGGCTAAACGGTAATCTTCAATATTACAATGTATACCAATCAAAGCATATTGCTCTTCTTCAAAAAAATCATCTAACGAAAGCTTCCTGACAGCCATTTTGATAACACAGTTAAATGTAAATATAGTATATAAACACTTACTATTGCTAAGATTTACGCATTTCTTAACATTAAGATATTACGAAATCGTTTTAGTTGTCCGAAAATTTTTAAATTAAAAAAAGGGGGTTATCTAAATAAAAGAAGCTTTACTTATTTGGTTTTGAAAAGCAAAAAATGCACGTTTTGATGCTTTTTCTTCTGCTTTCTTTTTTGAAGTAGCTCTTGCTTTCGCTACTACTTTTTGGTCTATAGATAGTTTTACTGAAAAATGTTTAACGTCATCGTTTCCGGTATCTTCATAAACATTATAGTCAAAAATCTTCTTTTCTTTTTGACACCACTCTATCAATAAACTTTTGTAACTAATGACTTTACCTTCTAGTTTTTCTATATCTACGTAGGGCTCAATTACTATTTTCTGAATAAATCTTTCACAGCCTTTATAACCTTTATCTTGGTAAATAGCACCTACTAAGGCTTCGAATAAATTACCGTGAATATTATCACCAAATTGTCCTTTAGGTATTTTGCTTTCTACTAATTCTATTAGGTTTAAATCTTTACCTAATTCGTTTAAATGCTCGCGACTTACAACTTTAGATCTCATTTTGGTTAAGTAACCTTCGTCTCCTCCTGGTACTTCCATATATAAATAATGGGCAATAACAGCACTAAGCATAGCATCACCTAAAAACTCTAACCGTTCGTAATTAATAATGTGACCTTTACTGTTCTTAATGTTCATAGAACGATGCGTAAAGGCTGTTTGGTAAAACTTTAAAGTTTTAGGTTTAAACCTTAATATTTTAGAAATAGACATAAAAAAATTCCCTTGGTCTTTAGCCTGGGAATTAAATATGTTTCGAATGCTTCTCATCTGATATCTAAAATTATTTATGTAAGTCAGATGTAATAAACTGGATATTATTTATAAGCATTAAACCTTTAATCATTGTCCATTTCATTGGGATTTCTAATCTAATTTTTTAAACAATACGCAAGCGTTGTGACCTCCAAATCCAAAAGTATTACTCATCGCTACTTTTATATCTCTTTTTTGAGGGCTGTTTAAAGTTAGGTTTAATTCTCCATCTATGTTTTCGTCTACTGTAGTATGATTAATTGTTGGTGGTACAATACCATGTTGCATTGCTAAAATAACAGCAATAGACTCTATAGCTCCTGCAGCACCTAACAAGTGACCTGTCATAGACTTGGTAGAATTAATATTGATATTTTTAGCGTGTTCGCCAAAAACTTTTTTAATAGCCTTTAATTCGGCTACATCACCTAAAGGTGTAGAAGTACCATGTGTATTAATATGATCTACATCTTCTGGTTTAAGTCCTGCATTTTCAAGACAGTTTCTCATAACAGCTATAACACCAATTCCTTCTGGATGTGGTGCTGTCATGTGATAAGCGTCTGATGATAATCCACCTCCTAAAACCTCTGCGTAAATTTTTGCACCTCTAGCTTTAGCATGTTCATATTCTTCTAAAATAATGGCTCCAGCACCTTCACCTAAAACAAAACCATCTCTGGTTGAGTCAAAAGGTCTTGAAGCTGTTTCTGGGCTTTCATTTCTAGTTGATAAAGCGTGCATACCATTAAACCCACCCATTCCTGCAATAGTTACAGCAGCTTCACTTCCTCCAGTTACAATAACATCACAATGTCCTAAACGTATGTAGTTTAAAGCGTCAATCATGGCATTTGCAGAAGAAGCACAAGCAGACACAGTAGTGTAATTAGGCCCCATAAATCCATTTTTAATAGAAATGTTTCCTGGTGCAATATCTGCAATCATTTTTGGGATAAAGAAGGGATTAAATCTTGGTGTTCCATCTCCTGCAGCATAGTTTAGCATTTCGTTTTGAAACGTTTCTAAACCTCCAATTCCTGCTCCCCAAATTACACCAACTCTAAGTTTGTTGACGGTATCTAAATTTAGGTTTGAGTCCGCAATAGCCTCATCAGATGCGACCATTGCGTACTGTGTAAACCTATCCATTCTACGTGATTCCTTTCGATGAATGAAATCGTTCACGTTAAAATCTTTTAACTCACAAGCAAAGTTTGTTTTGAACTTTTCAGTATCAAAATAAGTAATAGGTGCTGCACCACTTTTACCACTGATTAGACCAGACCAATACTCGTCTTTAGTGTTTCCAATCGGTGTTAGGGCTCCTAAACCGGTAACTACTACTCGTTTGAGTTCCATAAATTATAGTGCTTATTTAGCAGCTTCTATGTAAGATACAGCTTGACCTACTGTTGCAATATTTTCTGCTTGGTCATCTGGAATTTGGATATCGAATTCTTTTTCGAATTCCATAATTAATTCAACGGTGTCTAATGAATCTGCTCCTAGGTCGTTTGTGAAGCTAGCTTCAGTTACAACTTCGTTTTCATCAACACCTAATTTGTCTACGATTATCGCTTTTACTCTTGATGCAATGTCTGACATAATTTTAATTTTTTTAGTTTTAATTAAGTGGCAAAAATAAAAAACTTTAATTTAAAACACACGTTTAGTTAAAAAATGTGCTACTAATTTAATTAATTAAATTGAAGAAAATTGATTTTGCCCTGTTATTGTTAATATTTATTCTTTTTTTTGTTTGAAGATTTTAACATTATAACTAGAAAATGAAACGTGTAGTAATTTTTGCGTCCGGAAGCGGATCTAATGCTGAAAATTTAATAAAGTTTTTTCAAAATAGCGACAATGCGTCTGTTATTCAGGTACTAACTAACAATCCTCATGCCAAAGTATTGGATCGGTGTAAAAAACTGAAAATTAGCGCGTTATCATTCAATAAAATAGCATTTACCCAAACTAATGATGTGCTAAATATCCTTAAATCCTCTAATCCTGACTTAATAGTTTTGGCAGGTTTTTTATGGAAATTTCCGGAGAATATACTACAACACTTCGCAAATAAAGTTATAAACGTACATCCTGCACTTTTACCAAAATTTGGCGGAAAAGGCATGTATGGGATGTATGTTCATGAAGCAGTTGTAGCTAATAAAGAAACTGAAACTGGCATAACTATTCATTATGTAAACGCACATTATGACGAAGGCGCGATTATTTTTCAGGCTAAATGTGAAGTAAAAGCGTCAGATGATGCTCAAGATGTCTCTAAAAAGATTCATAAATTAGAGATGAAACATTTTCCTGAGGTGGTTAAGAAGTTATTAAATAGTTAATGTCATTTAAAGCGATAGCTAAAATCTGTTACTTAATATTTGTAATAGAGATTCTTAAGTCTTGACTCTTTCTAAATGACAAAAAAGATAAATTAATATAAAATTTCCGCTTTAACGGTAACTAGAGATGTCAAAGAAGAAAAAAAAATATTACACAGTCTGGAAAGGTCATCACACAGGTGTTTTTGAAACTTGGAACGATTGTAAAGCTCAAATCAAAGATTTTGAAGGCGCACAATACAAGTCTTTCGCCACTTTTGATGCTGCAAAAGCAGCTTTAAAAGGTAATTACTTTGATTTTATAGGAAAAAATAAAACCTTTAAAAGTGAACTGAGTGTACTTCAGTTAAAAAAAATAGGACAACCCAATCTTAACTCTATTGCTGTAGATGCTGCTTCTTCTGGTAATCCAGGTATAATGGAATATCGTGGCGTGGATACTAAAACAAAAAGACAATTGTTTATTCAAGGTCCTTTTGCACAAGGCACTAATAATTTAGGCGAATTTCTAGCTTTAGTCCACGGTTTAGGTTTTTTAAAAAAACACAATAGCAACCTTATTCTCTATACAGACTCTAGAACAGCAATGAGTTGGGTTAGAAAAAAAACATGCAATTCTAAATTAAAACGCAACGAAAAAAACAAACCTGTTTACGACCTTGTAGATCGCGCTGTACAGTGGTTAAAAGACAATGATTACGACACAACTATTGTAAAATGGGAAACCAAAGCTTGGGGAGAAATCCCAGCAGACTTTGGTAGAAAATAATTTACATATTGTAATGTTCTACAACTTTTTACAACTAAAACAACTCAAAAAAAATTAGTTGTTTGATGGATAAATATATAATATGTCTTTTTTTAGCATTAATACCCTTATCAAGCTTTTCACAAAAAACTTGGGAATTAAAAAAAAAGGCTAATAATATATCCATTTATACAAGAGCTTTACCAAATGAACCTCTTGACGAATTTAAAGCAGAAACCACAATTAAGGTCTCAATAGAAAATGTATTAGAAGAACTGTTAACAGCTCCTACTTATTTTGATGGTTGTAATCCAGATACAAGTTATTATTTAAAAAATCTATCTGAAAATGAACATGTTTTTTATGCCTATAAATCTTTACCTTGGCCTATAAAAGATAGAGATATTATTACACTACTAAAGGTTGAAAAAATTTCAGAAACAAAAATAAAATTAATATTAAAAAGCCTACCAAATCTAATTCCTAAAAAAGAAAAGACCATCAGAATAAATAAATTAATGGGTCACTGGCTATTAGAAGAAAAAGATGGTGAAACTAAAATCACACAACAACTGTTTGTTAATCCAGAAGGATCTTTACCTCCTTTTGTTATAAATTTACTACTTATTAAAGGACCTTTCAAAACGTTTTCAGATTTAAGAAAAACGTTTAATAAATCGGCCCCTTCAATTTCAAAAAAATAAAGTTGAGTTTATCATTAATCCAACTATATTTGCACTTTAATTTAAAATTACTTACATGAGTAAATTAGTAATAGTAGGAACGGTAGCTTTTGACGCTATTGAAACTCCTTTTGGCAAAACCGATAAAATTCTTGGTGGAGCAGCAACCTATATTGGACTATCTGCTTCTAATTTTAATATAGATGCAGCAGCTGTATCTATTATTGGCGGTGATTTTCCGCAAGAGTATTTAGACCTATTAACAGATAAAGGTGTAAATATTGAAGGTGTAGAAATAGTGAAAGAGGGTAAAACTTTTTTTTGGAGTGGTAAATATCATAATGATATGAACACAAGAGACACTTTAGTAACAGAATTAAATGTACTAGAACATTTTAACCCTGTTGTACCAGACAACTATAAAGATGCAGAAATAGTAATGCTTGGTAATCTTCATCCTGGTGTACAACAAAGCGTTTTAAACCAAATGATAAAAAAGCCAAAGCTGGCTATTTTAGATACTATGAATTTTTGGATGGACATCGCATTAGACGATTTACTATCTGTAATTAAAAATGTGGATGTTATTACTATTAATGACGAAGAGGCAAGACAATTATCCGGAGAATACTCTTTAGTAGTTGCTGCTAGAAAAATCCATAAAATGGGACCAAAATATGTGGTTATTAAAAAAGGAGAGCATGGTGCGCTTCTATTTCATAATGATGACATGTTTTATGCTCCAGCTTTACCATTAGAAGAGGTTTTTGATCCAACAGGAGCAGGAGATACTTTTGCTGGTGGATTTGCTGGTTACCTAGCAAGTACTGGAGATATTAGTTTTGAAAACATGAAAAATGCAGTTATATACGGTTCGACATTAGCCTCGTTTTGTGTAGAAAAATTCGGAACAGAACGTATGATAGATTTAACAGATAAAGAAGTTTATAAACGCTTACAAGCTTTTAAAAACTTAACCCAATTTGATATCAAATTAACTTAAAAAAACACGCTCAAAAAATGAGCGTGTTTTTTGTTTTGGACTTGTTTTCAAAACAATTTTATAATATTTTTTGTATAACACATACCAACTCACAACACAACAACAATGAGTGATGCTTTAAAACATGAGTGCGGAATTGCACAAATTAGACTTCTTAAACCATTAGAATTCTATAAAAAAAAATACGGAAGCGCCTTTTATGGTGTAAATAAAATGTATTTATTAATGGAAAAGCAACACAATCGCGGTCAAGATGGTGCTGGTTTTGCAAGTGTTAAATTAGACACTAAACCCGGAGAGCGTTATATTAGTAGAGTACGCTCTATAGCACAACAACCTATCCAGGACATCTTTGCTCAAATTAACGAACGTATTAATAAAGAGTTGACAGAACATCCAGAATATCAGGAAGATGTTGCGCTTCAAAAAAGCAATATTCCATACATTGGCGAAGTGTTTTTAGGACACGTACGTTACGGTACTTTTGGTAAAAACAGTGTAGAAAGTGTACATCCATTTTTACGTCAAAATAACTGGCAAAACAGAAATTTAATTCTTGCTGGAAACTTTAACATGACTAATGTTAAAGAGTTATTTGCTAACTTGGTAGAACTTGGTCAGCACCCTAAAGAATATACCGATACTATTACTATAATGGAGAAAATAGGGCATTTTCTTGATGATGCAGTTAGCAAAATTTATAAAAAATTAAAAAAAGAAGGTTATAAAAAAAGTGAGTGTTCTCCATTAATTGCCGAACGTTTAAATGTTGCTAAAATCTTAAAAAAAGCAGCAAAAAACTGGGATGGTGGTTACGCTATGGCTGGACTTTTAGGACATGGAGATTCTTTTGTGCTGCGTGATCCTGCAGGAATACGACCAGCATTTTATTATAAAGATGATGAAATTGTTGTAGTTGCGTCAGAACGTCCTGTAATACAAACCGTATTTAATGTAGAGTTTGATGATGTTAAAGAACTTGATCCTGGTCACGCTATAATCACAAAAAAATCTGGAGAAGTCTCAATAAAAAAAATCTTAGAGCCCTTAGAACGTAAATCGTGTTCTTTTGAGCGTATCTATTTTTCTAGAGGTAGTGATGCCGAAATCTATCAAGAGCGTAAAATGCTTGGACGTTTACTAATGCCAGAAGTATTAAGAGCAATTGGTAATGATACTGCAAATTCTGTTTTTTCATATATACCTAATACTGCAGAAACATCTTTTTACGGTATGATCGAAACTGTAGAAGAACATTTAAACGAACGTAAAACCAAAGCTATTTTATCTGGTAACGGTAAGCTATCTAAAAAACAAGTTGTAGAAATTTTAGAAGAACGTCCTCGTATTGAAAAAATAGCTATTAAAGATGTTAAACTTAGAACCTTTATAACTGAAGATTCTAGTCGTGATGATTTGGTTGCTCACGTTTATGATGTTACCTACGGAGTTATAAAACCTACAGATAATTTAGTAATTATTGACGATAGTATTGTACGTGGAACAACTTTAAAAAAGAGTATTATAAAAATGATGGACCGTTTACATCCTAAAAAAATTGTAGTCGTATCCTCTGCGCCACAAATACGTTATCCAGATTGTTATGGAATTGACATGGCTAATCTAGAAACATTAATTGCTTTTAATGCTGCTTTAGCATTACTTAAAGAAAACGATAAATACAACTTAGTAGAAGATGTTTACAAAAGATGTAAAGCTCAAGAAAATTTAAAAGATAAAGACGTTAGTAATTTTGTAAAAGAAATTTATGACCAATTTACGCCTGAACAAATTTCAGTTAAAATTTCAGAATTACTTACAGATAGTTCGGTTAATGCAGAAGTAGAAATTATATTTCAACCTGTAGCTAACCTACATAAAGCTTGTCCTAATCATCTGGGAGACTGGTACTTTACAGGTAATTATCCAACAGCAGGTGGAAATAGAGTAGTTAATCGCGCTTTTATTAATTTTTATGAAGGAAATAAGGAACGTGCTTATTAAAGTAAGTAATTATTAGTTGAACTCTCATTTAAGCGGATTTTTTAACGTTTTAACCATTTTTTACAAAGAATAATTTTATTCTTCGTTATATTTGAGCTTACCATAACATAAGTAGGTTAAGTTCATGGTAGATTTGGGGCAAAAAAGCTGAACTCTCGTTCAGCTTTTTTATTTACCCAAATTTTTAAAAAATTCTATTTTAAACATAAAAAAAGTAGCCTTTTTAAAGTCTACTTTTTCAATTTTATAAAAGTCTCAAATGCTTATTTTGATTCTGCATAACGTCTTTCTACTTCATTCCAGTTAATTACATTAAAGAACGCTTCGATATAATCTGGACGTCTGTTTTGGTAGTTTAAATAATAAGCATGCTCCCAAACATCTAATCCTAAAATCGGTGTTCCTTCACAAGTTACTCCTGGCATTAATGGGTTATCTTGATTTGGTGTAGAACATACTTCTACTTTTCCACCTTTATGGACACATAACCAAGCCCAACCTGACCCAAATTGCGTTGCTGCAGCTTTACTAAAAGCATCTTTAAATGCATCAAAAGATCCATAAGCTGCTTCAATAGCATCTTTTAAGTCTCCAGATAAACGTCCTTTGCCTTCTGGATTCATCACGTCCCAAAATAATGAGTGGTTATAAAACCCTCCACCATTGTTACGTACACCTTTATTATTCATGTCTAGATTACCTAAAATATCTTCAATACTTTTTCCTGCTAAAGGTGTTCCTTCTATTGCAGCATTAAGTTTGGCTGTATAACCGTTATGATGTTTAGAGTGATGTATTTCCATTGTACGTGCATCAATATTTGGTTCTAATGCATCATACGCATATTTTAATTTTGGTAATTCAAAAGCCATAATTGTATGTTTTTAAGTTGTTAATGTTCTAATTTATTCAAAATTAAACATTAAAGCCTTCAATTAAAAATATTTACAGTAAGGATTTTTTATTTAATAATACTTTAACTCCTTGAATTCAAAAAAAGAAGTTTCAAAAAAAATTTAGCAACCGCTTTATTGTTTTTATCTTGTCTAAAATTTTTAATCTAAATGCCAAACCCTTCTACTTTTAAAGTTTACGACGCTTCTGCTGGTAGCGGAAAAACATTTACGCTTGTAAAAGAGTATTTAAAATTACTTTTTTCTTCAAAATACAATGATGGGTTTAAACAGATTTTAGCTATAACCTTTACCAATAAAGCGGTTGGCGAAATGAAAGCTAGAATCCTAGAGATGCTAAAACACTTTTCTGAACCTAAAAATTTAGAGAACCCACATACCATGTTTTCAGTAATTGTTGCCGATTTAAATATAAAACCTAGTGTTCTTCAAAAAAAATCTGAAGACATATTAAACACCATCATGCATAATTATGCTGCTTTTGATATTTCGACTATCGATGGGTTTAATCATAAACTAATAAGGACGTTTGCACACGATTTAAAAATTCCCATAAATTTTGAAGTTGAACTTGATACACTTTCGCTTTTAAATCAAGCTGTAGATAGTCTAATTGCAAAAGCTGGAACAGATAAAAAACTAACCAAAATATTAGTTGATTTTGCTTTAGAAAAAGCAGATGATGATAAAAGTTGGGATGTTTCACGCGACTTTAATACAATTGCAAAGTTATTAACTAATGAAAATGATTTACCGCATTTAGCGAGTATAAAAGATAAAACATTAGACGATTTTAATACACTTAAATCACAATTAATAAAAAAGGTTGAGAGCCAAGAACAACAATTAATCACTGACGCTAAAAGTGCCTTACTTTTAATTACTGAAAATGGATTAGAATTTACCGCTTTTTCTGGAGGAAAAAACGCCTATCTACCAGGTTATTTTTTAAAATTAAAACAACTTAATCTAAGTATAGATTTTAATACAGCTTGGATTAGAAATTTAGAAGAAAAACCCCTTTATCCTGCAAAAGTTTCAAGCGCTATTAAAAGCACTATAGATAGTATCCAACCACAATTAATCCATTATTTTAAAGTTACTAAAGGCCTTATTTTTAAATTAAAATTTACAAAAGCAGTTTATAAAAACCTAACTCCGCTTTCGGTTTTAAATGCTATAAATAAGGAACTTTCTGTCATAAAAAGCGACGAAAACAAAATGTTGATTTCTGAGTTTAATGCTATTATTAGCGCAGAAATCAAACACCAACCCACTCCTTTTATCTATGAGCGTTTAGGTGAAAAATTTAGACATTACTTTATTGACGAGTTTCAGGATACTTCAGAAATGCAATGGGCTAATTTAATTCCGTTAATTGATAATGCCTTAAGTGGTCAAAATTTAAGAAACGAACAAGGTACAGCCATGATAGTTGGTGATGCTAAACAAGCCATTTACAGATGGAGAGGCGGAAAAGCTGAGCAATTTATAGAGTTGACCACAATAAAGAACCCGTTTTCTGTAGAAAAAACTAATGTAAGGTTAGAAAGCAATTACAGAAGTTTTAAAAACGTAGTCCTGTTTAATAATCAATTTTTTGATTATTTAGCAAACCAGAGTTTTAGTAGTACATTATATTCTTATTTGTATAAAAAAGCACCTCAAAATCAGTTTATAAAAGAAGAGGGTTACGTTAGTTTTAATTTTTTAGACCTTGAAAAAGAGGATGACGAAAATGAAATTTATCCAGAAACCGTATTTGAAACCATCAGCTCCTGTTTGTCAAATGGCTATCAACTAAAGGATATTTGTGTCTTAGTCCGTAAAAAAAAGCAAGGTGTTGCAATTGCAGAGTTTTTAAGTGAAAAAGGAATACGAATAACCTCTTCTGAAACCATGCTGATTGACAACTCGCATGAAGTAAAATTAGTCAATAACGTTTTAAAGCTTTTAGTCAATCCAAATAATCTGGAGGTCAGAATTAAAATTCTAGATTATCTAGCCATAAAAAATAACATAGAAGATAAGCACAGCTATTTTAAAACACATTTAGAATTGCCAATTGCTACATTTTTTAATTCTTTTGAAGCCTTTAACATAAACTGTCAACCGTCACAATTAGTTCAACTAGGGTTGTATGATATGGCAGAAAGTATTGTGAGAAGTTTTAATTTAACCCAAACCTCAAACGCCTATTTACAATATTTTTTGGATGTGGTTTTAGAATTTTCGCAAAAGCAAATTGCAGATGTATCAGGATTTTTAGAGTATTACCAATCTAAAAAAGATAATTTAAGTATCGTCTCGCCTAGTAATCAAAATGCAGTTCAGATTATGACGATTCATAAATCAAAAGGATTAGAGTTTCCTGTGGTAATCTTTCCTTATGCGTATTTAGATATTTATAATGATTTTGAAGCAAAAGAATGGTTTCCTTTAGATGAAAAGGAATATAATGGTTTTTCAAAAACACTTTTAAACTTTAATAAAGACTTTGAAAATTATGGTGAAGATGGAGAAACAATTTATTTAAACCATAAAGCAGAACAAGAATTAGATAATATCAACTTACTTTATGTTGCATTAACAAGACCTGTAGAGCAACTTTATATTATTACTAAAAAAGAAAAAGAAAGTAAAGACGGAATTACATTTAAAACCTATTCTGGATTATTTATTAATTATTTAATCAGTAAAAACCTATGGAATGACAATCAATTAGAATATACTTTTGGGAATCAAACTAGAGCCATTTTAGCAAAAAAAGAACCAGAAACCACTAAAGAAGTAGACCTCTTTATAAGTGTTGCTAAACAAGATCACGATATCAAAATTATTACTAAGTCTGGATATTTGTGGGATACTAGTCAACAAGATGCTATTGAAAAAGGAAATCTTATCCATGATATTATGGCTGACATTAAAACAGAAAAAGAAGTCGCTTTTGTAATTAATGACGCTATAAATTCTGGAATGATAAACACTCAACAAGCCACAATTTTAGAACATACTATTAAACAAATTTTATCGCATCCAGAACTCAGTCCTTATTATAAAGAAGACTACACTATATATAATGAACGTGATATTATAAGTAAATCTGGCGAAATTGTCCGTCCAGATAGAGTAGTCATTAAAAATAATGAAGCTATAATAATTGACTATAAGACGGGATTACCAAATCCTAAATACCAGCAACAATTACAACACTATGCTGATGTATTATTAGAGATGAATTATAAGGTAACAAAAAAAATACTTTTATATATAAATGAAACTATTAATGTAGTAAACTATAACTAGGTATTACAAAATCAACTTTAAGGGTAGTTTCAAAGTAAAACATTATTAAATTTGTAAAAAAACAAACCATGTACAGTACTATAAAACAACATTTACAAAAAGAAATACAAGATATAAAGGATAACGGACTTTTTAAAGAAGAACGAATCATCACATCTGCTCAAGGTGCAGAGATAACTTTAGACACTGGAAAAACCGTTTTAAATTTTTGTGCAAACAACTATTTAGGACTATCCTCTCATCCAGAAGTTATTAAAGCTGCTCAAGATATTATGGACACTCATGGTTTTGGAATGTCTTCTGTTAGGTTTATCT
This sequence comes from Olleya sp., assembly GCA_023300575.1. GTDB lineage: Bacteria > Bacteroidota > Bacteroidia > Flavobacteriales > Flavobacteriaceae > Olleya. Next base: position 7,517 of record JALZUT010000005.1, on the reverse strand, counting down.
GCGGAACCCAAGACATTCATAAAAAGCTTGAACAAAAAATAGCAGACTTCTATGGTACTGAAGACACTATACTTTACGCTGCAGCTTTTGATGCTAATGGTGGTGTTTTTGAACCTTTATTAGGAAAAGAAGATGCTATTATCTCAGATTCTTTAAACCATGCTTCTATTATAGATGGTGTGCGTTTATGTAAAGCAGCTAGATATCGTTACAAAAATAATGATATGGCAGATTTAGAACAACAACTTATAGATGCTAATAAAAATGGTGCACGATTTAAAATAATAGTGACTGATGGTGTCTTTTCTATGGATGGTCTTGTTGCTCCTTTAGATAAGATTTGCGATTTAGCAGATAAATATGACACAATGGTGATGATCGACGAGTGCCATTCTGCTGGCTTTATAGGAGAAACTGGACGTGGTACTTTAGAAGAAAAAGGGGTAATGGAAAGAATAGACATTATTACTGGTACCTTAGGTAAAGCACTTGGTGGTGCGATGGGTGGATACACAACTGGTAAAAAAGAAATTATCGAAATGCTACGTCAACGATCTAGACCATATTTGTTTTCTAACTCATTAGCACCTGCTATAGTTGGTGCTTCCATCAAAGTTTTTGATATGTTAGCTAATGACTATTCTTTACGTAATAAACTAGAAGAAAATACAAACTACTTTAAAAAAGGAATGAAAGCTGCTGGATTTGATATAATAGATGGAGACTCTGCAATAGTACCTGTAATGCTTTATGATGCTAAATTGTCTCAAACTATGGCTAATAAATTATTAGATGAAGGAATTTATGTGATTGGCTTCTTTTTTCCAGTTGTCCCAAAAGAAAAAGCAAGAATCCGTGTTCAGCTATCTGCTGCCCACACACAAGCGCATTTAGAAAAGGCTTTAGAAGCCTTTATTAAGGTAGGTAAAACACTGGAAATCATTTAAAATCTTATATAAATTAATTACAAATAGTGGCAATAATCAATATTTTTATATATTTGTCTTTGTTAATAAAATTTAACAACTTATTTTTGCTTCTAATTAACACTTAAAAATTAAATTTTGAATATGAAAAATCTTAGCAGATTATTGTTCACAATGTTACTTGTAACTAGTATGGGTAACGTTATGGCTCAAGACCAAAACAACCCATGGGCTATCAACTTCGGTATAAACGCAGTAGATGTATTCCCAGTTGGAGAAGACGCTCCACAAGGCGGTTATTTTGAAGAATTCTTCAACGCAGAAGACCATTGGAGTATTTTACCTTCTTTATCTACAATTTCTGTATCTAAATATGTTGGTAACAACTTTTCTGTACAAGCAGGAGGTTCTATTAACCAAATCAACAAATGGGGACAGACTGAAGATAATGTAACAGATCCTAGTATTAGAGTTGATGATTTAGCTTACTATGCTTTAGATGCAAATGTAAGATATCACTTCGGAGACATTATTGGTACTTCAAAACTTGACCCTACAATTGGTCTTGGAGGTGGATACACTTGGATTGAAGAAGGACCATTTAATACTTCATCATTAAGAGCAGGATCTAATAACCTAGTAGGTGCAGGTACTTTAAATGCATCTTTAGGTTTAACGTATTGGTTAACTGATAATTTTGGATTTTATATTGAATCTAAATACAAGCACTCTTTTGAAGACTACTTAACAAAACACTTCCAACACTCTGCTGGTGTATCAGTAAGATTTGGAGGAACTGACACTGATGGTGATGGTATATATGACAAAGATGACGCTTGTCCAGAAGTATTTGGATTAGACGCTTTCAATGGTTGTCCTGATGCTGATGGTGATGGAATCGAAGATTCTAAAGATACTTGTCCTAACGAAGCTGGTTTAGCTGAGTTTAACGGTTGCCCAGATTCTGATGGTGACGGTGTTGCTGATAATAACGATGACTGTCCACAAGTTAAAGGATTAAAATCTTTAAGAGGTTGTCCTGATTCTGATGGTGATGGTGTTGCAGATGCTAAGGACAAATGTCCAAGCGAAGCTGGACCTGCTGCTAACAGTGGATGTCCTTGGCCAGATACTGATGGTGACGGTGTATTAGACAAAGATGATAAATGTCCTAAAGTAGTTGGTACTGTAGCTAACAATGGATGTCCAGAAGCTGTAGCTGTTGTTCAACCTAGTCAAGAGGTTATCAATAAGTTAAATGCTTATGCTAAAACAATATTATTTGATAGTGGTAAATCTAGTTTCCAACAACGTACTTTCCAAGTATTAAAAGATATTACTGCAATCTTAAAAGAATATCCTGCTTCTAACTTCACAATTGAAGGTCACACAGATAGTCAAGGAGCTAAAGCTTCTAACCAATCTTTATCAGATAGAAGAGCTAAAGCTGTATTAAACTATTTAGTTGAAAACGGAATTTCTTCTGCTAGATTAAACTCTTATGGTTTTGGAGAAGATTACCCAATCGATTCTAATGCTACAAGTTCAGGAAGAGCAAACAACAGACGTGTTGAAGTAAAACTTAGAAAATAAGTTTTAGCCAAACATTATAAGTTTATAGAAAAACGCTTCGGAAATCCCGGAGCGTTTTTTATTTTTATAAGATGGTAAGTTTTATAACAGATGTACTTAAAGATCTAATAAAAAAAAATGTTGACTTAAGTCAACTAATCTTTGTTTTACCAAGTAGAAGAGCTGGTGTTTTTTTAAGACAAGAATTAAGTCAGTTAGTAAACAAAAGTATCTTCTCTCCAAAAATTATAAGTATTGAGAATTTTGTGGAAGAATTATCTCAACTTAAAGCAACAACAAATACAGAATTATTATTTGAGTTTTATAATACTTATAAAAACTTAACTCCTGAAAAAGATCAAGAAGGTTTTGATAGCTTTTCTAAATGGGCACAAATTATACTTCAAGACTTTAATGAAATTGATCGTTACCTTATTCCGCAGGACAACATATTTAATTATTTAAGTGCTATTAAAGATTTAGAACACTGGTCTTTAGAAACTAATAAAACTGAAGTAGTTACTAATTACCTTAAGTTCTGGAATAAACTAAAGGAGTATTACACTCATTTTACTCACCAGTTAATTTCAAAAAAAACTGGTTATCAAGGATTAATCTACCGTGAAGCTTTTGAAAACACAGAAGCTTATATAAACAGTACTAATCAACATCACGTTTTTTTAGGTTTTAATGCTTTAAATACAGCGGAGGAAAACATTATTCAAGCACTATTGCAAAACGATTTAGCTTCAATATATTGGGATATAGATGAGACCTTTATAGGAAATAAAATCCACGATGCTGGTTTGTTTACAAGACAACATAAACAAAACTGGAAGTACTTTAAAAACCAACCTTTCAATTGGATTAGTAAACATTATAAAACCGATAAAAACATCTCGGTATTTGGTGTTCCAAAAAATATTGGACAAGCAAAAGCTATAGGCTCTATTTTAGGTAAGTTATCACAAAGCGATCCAAGTTTAAAAAATACAGCAGTTGTATTAGGAGATGAAAACTTACTAATACCTGTTCTAAATTCTATTCCAAAATCTGTAGAAACTTTAAATATTACAATGGGTTTTCCTTTAAAATCCATCCCGTTGGCGTCATTATTTGAACACCTGTTCACGCTTCAGAAAAAAAACAATGACACATTTTATTATAAAGAGGTTATTAGCATTCTGTCCCATCAATTTATTAGACCTTTATTTAAAAATAACGCAGCAATAGCTTCTATAGAGCTTATAAATAAAAACAACCTAATTTATTTAGATAAAACACGATTAGCTTCAATATGCAATGAAGATAAAGATTTAATAGAATTACTATTTAGTAACTGGAATAATAACCCGCAAACAGCATTAACTAATTGCTTTCAACTTATAAATACAATAAAAGAGAAACTCGCTGAAGACAAAACGTCTAATCAATTAGGATTAGAATACTTGTTTCGTTTTAACAGTTTATTTAATGAGTTATTTCGTTTAAACGACACCTATAATCATATTAAAGATATAAAAGGATTATATAGTATCTATAAGGAGTTACTAAGCTCAGAAACCTTAGATTTTCAAGGAGAACCACTTCAAGGTTTACAAATTATGGGAATGTTAGAATCTAGAGTTCTAGATTTTGAAACTATTATTATCTCAAATGTAAATGAAGGCGTTTTACCTTCAGGAAAAACTAATAATTCTTTTATTCCTTTTGATGTAAAAATTGAGAACAACTTACCAACCTATAAAGAGAAAGATGCGGTTTATACGTATCACTTTTACCATCTACTACAACGTGCTAAAAATATATATATCCTTTACAACACAGAGATAGATGCATTAACTGGTGGAGAAAAAAGCAGGTTTATCAACCAATTAGAATTAGAAGGCTATCATAATATAAACCATAAAATTCTAACACCTAAAGTACCAAACTATAAAAAGCAGTTAGCAGTAATACAAAAAACAGAATCAGTTACTGATCAATTAAAAACCATCGCAAAAAGAGGCTTCTCACCTTCATCCTTGACTAGTTATATGCGAAATCCTATTGATTTTTATTATCAAAAATTATTAGGTATTAATGCTATTGAGGAAGTTGAAGAAACTATAGCAGCAAACACATTAGGGACTGTTGTCCACAATGCTTTAGAAGCATTGTATTTACCATTTAAAGGTCAGCTTTTAACTGTAGATATTGTAACTGGATTTAAGAAAAAAATAGACACATACGTCAGCAAGTTTTTTGAAGACGAATATAAAGAAGGTGACATGACAAAAGGTAAAAACCTAATCATCTTTGAAATTGCTAAACGCTACGTTTTAAATTTTTTAAATATTGAAATCGAAGACCTTAAACAAGGTAATACTATTAAGATTATTGATTTGGAAGCTAAAAATGAAAACGTACAAATTAATATTCCAGAATTAGACTTTCCTGTTACTTTAAAAGGAACTGTTGACCGCATTGATGAATATAATGGCGTAACTAGAATTATAGATTACAAAACAGGAAAAGTAGATCAGGGTAAAGTAGAAATTATTAGTTGGCAAGACCTTACAACCGACTATGACAAATACAGTAAATCGTTTCAGGTATTAACTTATGCCTATATGATGCACAAAACAAAGCCATTAAGTTTTCCTTTAGAAGCTGGTATCATTTCATTTAAAAACTTAAGTGAAGGGTTTTTATCATTCAGTAAAAAAGATAGAGCTGGACGAGGTGCAATAAGAGATAAATTAATTACAGAAAAGACTTTAAACGAGTTTGAAGCAGAAATTAAAAAACTAATTATAGAAATCTGTAATCCAAAACTCGATTTTGTTGAAAAAGAACTATAATGAGCCAAAAAAATCTAATTTTAGATAGAAAAACACAAAAACCAATCGTTTTTGATGTGTTTTTTAATAAAACTGAAACACCAAAACCTTTAGTTATCTTTTGTCATGGTTACAAAGGATTTAAAGATTGGGGCACATGGGATTTGTTGGCAGAAGCCTTTAAAGAGGCTAATCTATTTTTTGTAAAATTCAATTTTTCTCATAATGGAGGAACGGTTAAACAACCTATAGATTTTCCAGATTTAGAAGCGTTTGCAGAAAATAATTACTCAAAAGAATTAGACGATTTAGACGACATGATCTCTTATTTATGTGCCTCTAAAAATTCATTTATAAAAGAAATTGACACCTCAAATATCACACTAATCGGACACTCTAGAGGTGGTGGTATTACGACTATTAAAGCTAGTGAAGACTTAAGAATAACAAGTCTTATAACATTAGCAAGCGTTTGCGATTTTAGCAAACGTAGCTCTACAATTGGCAATTTAGAACAATGGAAAAAGGAGGGTATTAAGTATGTTTTAAACGGAAGAACAAAACAACAAATGCCACATAATTATCAGTTTTATCTAGATTATAAAGCAAATGAAGACCGATTAAATATCAAAAAATGCTGTAAAAATATTAAAATTCCGCACTTAATAATCCATGCAGAAAAAGACCCTTCTGTAAGCTATGAAGAAGCACTTGCACTTCATTCCTGGAACCCTAAAAGTGAATTATTTACTATCAAAAACAGTGACCATGTTTTTGATGCTAAACATCCTTGGGTAGAAAGCAAGATGCCTTCTGCTTTAAAAAATGTAGCCGATAAAAGCTTAGCATTTATTAGTACTTAAATCTAGTTAAAAAAAATACAGATTTAGATCTTCTAATAAGTATTTAAACTTTCACGACCTTCGCAGTATAAAACACTACTATTAATTTTGAAAAACGTCATCAGTCTTAAAAACATAAACAAGCTTGCTATTCCTGCTTTAATATCTGGGGTATCCGAGCCTATTTTATCATTAACTGATGCTGCAGTAATAGGAAACGTAAAACTAAACCCAACAGAGTCGCTTGCAGCAATAGGTATTGTCACCACTTTTTTATCCATGTTAATTTGGGTTTTAGGGCAAACACGTAGTGCCATTTCTTCAATTATATCTCAACATATAGGCGCAAATAAATTAGATAGAGTTAGAGATTTACCAGCACAAGCTATTTTTTTAATAACGGCTTTAAGTCTAATTATTATTGCAACTACCTATCCCTTTGCTTCACCTATTTTTAAGCTATATAATGCATCAGGTTTAATTCTAAACTATAGTGTAGCGTATTATAAAATCAGAGTCTTTGGCTTCCCTTTCACCTTATTTGTAATTGCTGTATTTGGTACATTTAGAGGTTTACAAAACACATTTTATCCAATGGTTATTGCCATTTTAGGCGCAGGATTAAATGTGGTTTTAGATTTTGCTTTTGTATATGGTATTACTGGTTTTATAGAACCAATGCATATCAAAGGTGCGGCTTACGCAAGTGTTATAGCACAAATATTTATGGCTTTATTGTCTGGTTATTTATTACTAACTAAAACAACTATTTCATTACAAGTCAAATTCCCTTTTAATCAACAAATAGGCAATTTTGCAATAATGATTTTAAATTTGTTTGTAAGGACGTTAGCCTTAAACGTCACGCTTTATTTTGCTACAAAATACGCAACAGGGTATGGTAAAAATTACATTGCGGCTTACACCATTGCAATAAATTTGTGGTTTTTAGGTGCATTTATTATTGATGGTTATGCAAGTGCTGGAAACATATTGTCTGGTAAATTGTTTGGTGAAAAAAATTACAAAACACTACTTAAGTTAAGCACAAAATTAATTAAAATCGGGATTTTACTTGGATGTGTTGTCGCAACAATTGGAGCCATTTTATACTACCCAATCGGTAGAGTTTTTACTCAAGAACCAGAAGTATTAAAAGCCTTTTACGATGTGTTTTGGATTGTATTAGCTATGCAACCACTATGTGCATTGGCTTTTATTTTTGACGGTATGTTTAAAGGGTTGGGCAAAATGAAAGATTTACGAAACCTACTACTACTCTCCACCTTTTTAGTATTTTTACCTGCATTATTTATAGCAGATTACTACGATTTAAAACTCACAGGTATTTTCAT
>JALZUT010000004.1 GCA_023300575.1 Olleya sp. | reverse complement strand
CCTAAGAAGAGGAGCAAGTTATAAATCCGATCTACATTAGTAGGTCGGATTTTTTTGTTAAAAAGGTTATGATATATATTTATATTCTTCATTCAAAATCTGCTTCAAAGTATTATGTAGGTTCATCTGAAGACCCATTTAAGCGTCTAGAAAAGCATAATACTTCTAGTTTTAATACCTTTACTTCAAAATATAGACCTTGGGTTTTAGTTGCGGTTTTTAAAGCTAGTCAAGCACGAGGAAAAGCAGAACAGGTTGAAAGATTTATCAAAAAGCAAAAAAGTAAAATAGTAATAGAAAAGTTAATTGATCCCTCTTTTGTGCCGACAGGAAAGTTAGCTCAGTTGGTTAGAGTCCCGCACGTGCGGGATTAATCAGAGGGTCCTTAGTTCGAGCCTAAGAAGAGGAGCAAGTTATAAATCCGATCTACTAATGTAGGTCGGATTTTTTGTGGATTAAATTTATAGTTTTCAGTAAGCAAACTACTATAAAAACAAATAAAGCCTAGTTATCACTAGGCTTTATTTAAAAACAATTTCTTATTTTAGAGTAACTGTTATTAAGTTCAACTTAAGTTTTTAATCATATCCTTAGTAATACTATCTAGATCAAATTGGTGCTTCCAGTTCCAATCCTCTATTGCTTTTGTGTCATCAATACTACTTGGCCAAGAGTCGGCTATTTCTTGTCTAAAATCAGGTTTATAAGTGATTTTAAACTCAGGAATTTGTTTTTTAATAGAGTCAGCTATCTGTTTAGGTGTAAAACTAATTCCGGATAAGTTGTAAGAGGATCTAATTTTAACGTTTTCAGCCTTAGCCGACATTAAGCTAACTGTAGCATTAATAGCGTCATCCATATACATCATTGGTAATGCTGTGTTTTCGCTTAAAAAACATTCGTATTTTTTATCTTTTAATGCGTCGTGATAGATTTCTACAGCATAATCTGTTGTACCACCACCAGGAAGTGTTTTCCAGCTAATTATGCCAGGATAACGTATGCTTCTTACATCTACATCATATTTTTCATGGTAATATTGGCACCAACGCTCTCCAACTTGTTTTGTGATTCCGTAAACGGTTGTTGGTTCCATTGTGGTATGCTGAGGTGTGTTTTGAGATGGCGTTGTTGGACCAAAAACAGCAATACTTGATGGCCAAAATACTTTTTTAATAGCTTTAGCTTTTGCTAAATTTAACACATGAAAAAGCGATTGCATATTTAAATCCCATGCTTTCATTGGATATTTTTCTCCAGTCGCACTTAATATTGCTGCCAATAAATAGATGGTAGTAATATTATGTTTTTCGCAACATATTTTTATTGAAGCGTAATCCATAGCATCAATTATTTCAAAAGTACCAGAGTTTACTAATTCTAAATTGTTGTAATTTAAATCACTAGCAATAACATTATAATTGCCATGTATCGCTCTAAGCTTATAAGTTAATTCCGATCCTATCTGACCTGCTGCACCTATTATTAATATTTTTTCATTCATTTTTTTGAATTATATATAAAATAACTACCCAAAAGTAATAATCTTTTACAGATTTTACATTAAAAAAAGACTAAAGTAACAAGAATAAACAATTTTATAAATTAGCAAATTTTAATTTTTTAATCTAATATATTTGCCAATCAAACTGTTACATGAAAATGAGATTTTTTAAAATACTACTTGTAATTTTTGTTTTTTTTAGTGCTTGTAAAAAGAAACAAGTTATAGAAACAACTAATCAAACAAAAGTTGTAGATACTTTAGCATTAACTAAAGAAGAGGTTTCCAAATTAAGTTTTAAAGACATTAGACTTGATCCAAAAGCAGATCTTATTGTATCTAATTGGCAAGCTTACACTAAGGTTGCTGTTGGAATAGAAAGTATTAAACTATTAGATCTTACTTTTTTTAATGCAGATAAAGAGTTGTTCAATTCTACTATTACCGATTTTGAAGCGACTATTCCTGAGGCTATTAGTACAGATCCAATAAAGGCCAGGTTATTAGCCTTGAAGACTCTTTTGTATAAGTTTCAAGAAATTGAAGATTTAAAAACTAGCATAAAAACTCAAAAATTAATAGCTATAAAAGAAATGTTTATTGCATTTTCTAATTTGAATTTACAAATAAATAAAAAACTAGAAAAAGAGAGTCAAAACATAGAAAAACCCTATTAAAATGAAACTATTTAAGATTTATACCGTTTTAGTTTTACTTCTTTTTTCTTGTAAGAAAAACGAAGTAAAGCCTGAGTCCGAGATAAAATTTAATATTAATGCAAATCTTAATCTTTGGCATAAAGCTGCTGCAAACGCAAGTTTTGACAACTATTTTCGACTAATGACAGATGACGCAATCTTTATTGGTACTGATGCTAACGAAAATTGGGAAATAGATGATTTTAAAGCGTATTCTAAACCCTATTTTGAAAAAGGAAAAGCATGGAGTTTTAAAGCTTTACAGCGTAATATATACCTAAGTAATGACAACAAATTAGCTTGGTTTGATGAATTATTAGACACACAGATGGAAATTTGTAGAGGTTCTGGTATTTTAGAAAATACAAGTGATGGTTGGAAAGTTAAACATTATGTTTTATCAATAGCTGTACCAAATGATAAGGTAAAAGAAGTCGTTATTTTAAAACAAAAAACGGATAGTATACTAAAAAAGAAATTATTAAAAATCATATTATAATTTTGCATTTTATCGATGATTTTGTTAAATAATCCGACATTTGTTTAAAAACAGTTATTTTTGATATTACTATAAAAAAGCTAAAAAATGAAAAATTTATTATCCTTGGCATTTGTGTTGTGCTTTGCGTTTTCTTACGGACAATTCAATCAAAACGCACCATGGATGAATGGTTTAAATGACCAATCCAGAACTAGTAACAATCCTGTAAAATTTCAAGAAATTGTAGATGCCTTTAATAACTATTGGGTAACAAGAGACCCAGATGTTAAAGGTAGTGGTTATAAACCCTTTAAAAGATGGGAGTCGTACTGGGAAAATTTTGTAAAAGCAGATGGGACTTTGCCAACATCTTTAGAGCTTTGGAATACGTATTTAGAGGTCAAAAATCAAAAAAATAATCAAAGAAGTAGTAATGCACTGGTTGATGACAGTAATTGGTTACCTGTTGGTCCTTTTACTCATACCAACACAGGGTCATGGTCTTCAGGTCAAGGACGAATTAATGTAATTGTTCCAGACCCTAATACAGCAACAACATTATATGCTGGTGCACCAGCAGGTGGTTTATGGAAGTCTATAGATGCAGGTGTAACATGGAGTACTACAACAGATGATTTACCGCAAATAGGTGTTTCTGGTATTGCGGTAGACCCAAATGACTCTAACATAATTTTTATTGCAACAGGAGATGATGATGCTGGTGACTCTGCCAGCGTTGGAGTTATGAAATCTACTGATGGTGGACAAACATGGAATAATACAGGTTTAAACCCAGGAAATTCTCCTAGTAGGATGAATGATATTTACATAGATCCAACAAATTCTAGTACAATCTGGGTAGCAACCAATAATGGTGTGTTTAAAACTACTGATGCGGGTGTTAGTTGGAGTAATACAAATGGAACCCAAGGACAAAATATTAGAGATATTAAGATTAAACCAAATGATTCTAATATAATTTACGCAGCCACATCTACTGTATTTTATAAATCCACAAACACAGGAGATTCTTTTTTAGCATCAAGTATAGGTTTGCCTAATACTAACTTAAGTAGATATGTAATTGATGTTACACCAGCAAATCCAAATGTTGTTTATTTATTAGCAGCGAATAATAATAATGGTTTTAGGGGGCTTTATAAATCATCAGACTCAGGTTTATTTTTTACAGAAGTCGCTTCTCCTGCAACTGTTGGAGATGTTTTTGAATCTAATCAAGCTTGGTTTGATATGGCTTTTGCTGTATCAGATACCAATGAAAATGAGGTTTACACAGGAGTGTTAAATATTTGGAAAGGAAATGTAATAGGAAACACCAGTACATTTATAAAAGTAAATAACTGGAATGCACCATTTTCTGCTTCCTATTCTCATGCAGATATTCACTTTTTAAGATTTTTTAATGGCGAGTTATTTGCAGGAACAGATGGTGGATTTTATAAGTCATCAAATGGTGGTACAAGTTTTACAGATTTAACTGCAGGCATGCAAATTAGTCAGTTTTATCGTATTTCAGTTTCTAAACAAAGTTCCGATAAAATGGTGGGAGGTCTACAAGATAATGGAGGTCATGCCTATAATAATGGACAATGGCAAAATTATTATGGTGCAGATGGTATGGATACTGCAATTGATCCAGCAAATTCAAACCAATATTACGGATTTACTCAATTTGGTGGTGGTTTATATATTTCAAGCTCAGCTGGAGGTTCTATATCTGAAACCGTTGGAAGTCCAACAGGAGAAAACGGAAATTGGATTGTACCTTTAAAAATGTCAAGTGACAGTCAATTGTATTCTGGATACAGATCATTATATAGACTTCAAAATAATAACTGGGTTCCTATTTCATCTTCTTTTGGCTCTAATATTGATGTTATTGAGATAGACGAAATTAACCCCAATACTATTTACTTAGCAATCAATAATAGCTTAAGAAAAAGTATTGATACTGGTGCTAATTTTGTTACAGCTGAAAATTTTGGCTCTGACATTACTTCAATTGAAGTAAATAATACAGACAATAATATAGTGTACGTTACCACTTCTGGTTCTGGAGGTCAAGTATTTAAATCTACAGATGGAGGTAACAATTTTACTAATATATCAGCAGGTTTACCAAATGTTAGTAAAAACAGTATAAAGCATCAAGCACTTCACTCTAAAAACCCATTGTATCTAGGGACAAGTTTAGGTGTATATAGATATGATGACGATACTTTAATTTGGGAGTTGTTTAACAACGGATTACCTAATGTTTCGGTAAGAGATATAGAAATCAATATATTTGATGATAAAGTAACAGCAGCAACTTACGGTAGAGGAATTTGGCAATCTAATATTATAACAGAATTAGCTCCTACAGATGTTAAATTTGTAGCTTTAAATGGTATAGCGACTTCTATTGATTGTGCAGCAAATGTTATGCCTCAAGTAGAAATCAAAAATAATGGAATTAGCACCATTACATCAGTAGATTTCACCTATTTTATAGATGATACAGCTAATAATTTTAATTGGACTGGTAGTTTAGCATCAGAAGTTTCTATAATTGTTGATTTACCTCAATTTAATTTAGCAAAAGGATTACATACTTTTAGTGTAAGCTCTACAACAATTAATGATACTTATTCACTTAATAACGATTCAGAAGAAAAAGTAATACTAGCAAATGGACCTGGTGTAATTGAGGTTGTAAATACCTTTGAAACTCCTCAAGAAGCGTTATTGGTTTTTGATGAAGGTGCTTCTACTCAATATTGGGAAAGAGGTATCCCAAATGGTACAGTTTTAAATGACAGTGCAAATCCAACTAATCAAGTTTATGGTACAAACCTATTAGGTAATCATGCTAATAATACTAAAAGTTACTTGGTGTCAGAATGTTATGATTTAACTGTGTTGTCAAATCCAGAATTTAAAATGGACATGGCTTTTAATTTAGAACAAGATTGGGACATTGTATATGTAGAGTACACTACAGATCAAGGTGTAAATTGGAATGTGTTAGGTACAGATTTAGACCCAAATTGGTATAATAGTAACACTATAGCTGGACAAAATAACACCTGCTTTAATTGTCCAGGAGCACAATGGACAGGTACTAACGCTATTTTAACCGAGTATATTTACGATTTATCACCCTTTAATACAGAAACTAGTATTATGTTTAGGGTAGTTTTCCATTCTGATCAATCGGTTACAGAAGAAGGTGTAATAATAGACAACTTAGTAGTAAGAGGAAACGCATTAAGTGTTGACGAGTTTCAAACCAATAGTTTCTTATTATATCCAAACCCTTCAAAGGGCATTTTTAATATCAAAACTAAAACAGCACAACAGTTTAATGCAAATGTTTATGATCTTACTGGAAAAGCAATTTTTACTGCTAATAATATTAAAACAACTAATAAAAGTTACCAATTAGATTTAAGTGGTTATGCTACAGGAGTATATTTCTTAAACTTAGAAACAGATTCAAATAAAATAACTAAAAAATTAATTGTTAATTAATAGTTAATGTAAACTTAAAAAAAACGTCTTTTTACTTAATAAAGACGCTTTTTTTTTATCTTGATACACTATAACCCGTTTTAAACAAACAACTTAATATGAAACTCAACCTGAAAAAAATAGCAATTCTAGCTGTTGTAGCCTCTTTAGCGTTTATTGGATGCAAAGAAAACCAATCAAAACAGACAGTCCAATTAGAAGAAGTACCTGGGATTAATTTAGATTATATGGATAAAACTGTAGATGCTAAAGAAGATTTTTTTAAATACGTAAACGGAAAATGGTTAGAAAATAATGAAATCCCGGATGATAGAACAACTTGGGGTAGTTTTCAAGAGTTAAGACAAAAAACAGATGCAGATGCTTTAGGTATTTTAAAAGCTGCAATGTCTGATAATAAAGACCTAGAAAACATTAACGTGTTACCAGGATCAGATCAAGAAAAAGCAGTACACTACTTCCAAACCATTATGGATACTATTGGAAGAAATAAATTAGGTATAGAACCAGTAAAACCATATTTAGCTAAGATTGAAGCCATTAAGAATATGGAGGACATTCAGGCTTTTATGATAGAGATGGAACCAAAAGGAGGAGCTGGTTTATATGGCTTTGGTGTTAGATCAGATCCAAAAGACAGTAACCGTAATGTTGCTTATTTAGGTGGTGGAAGTACAGGTTTGCCAGACAGAGACTATTATGTTAAAGATGATGCAGACTCTAAAGAAAAGCGTCAAAAATATGTAGCTTTTATTACTAAGATGATGCAGTATTTAGGAGACAGTGAAGCAGATGCTAAAGTACAAGCCGATCAAATTTTAGCGTTTGAAACGAGATTAGCAGAAGCTCAAATGGACAAAGTAGACCGTCGTGATGCACGTAAGCGTTATAATCCTCGATCTATAGAAGAGGTGCAAAGTATGGTGTCTTCAATTAATTGGAAAAATTATTTACAAGGTATTGGTGTTAAAAAACTAGACACTGTAATTATTAGCGATTTAGGTTATTTTAATAGATTACAAGAAGTGTTAGCAGAAGGCAATATTGAAAATATTAAAACGTATTTAAAATGGGACGCGTTTAATGGAGCTGCAGGATTTTTAAGTACAGATATAGAAAAAGCAAGTTGGGATTTTTATTCAAAAGAATTAAATGGAGCTAAAAAGCAACGCGCAAGAGACGAGCGCGCTTTAGGATCTTTAAATAGAACTTTAGGTGAAGCTTTAGGTAAATTATATGTGGACAAAAAATTTCCGCCAGAAGCTAAAATAAAAGCAGAAAAAATGATTAAAAATGTTATTCTTGCTTTTGAAAATAGAATAAAAAAGCTAGACTGGATGAGTCCAGAAACTAAAGAAAAAGCGATTGAAAAATTAAGAGCAACTAAAGTAAAAATTGCTTATCCAGACAAATGGAAAGACTATTCAGATTTACAAATTGCTAGTGTAGATGATGGTGGTTCTTACCTACAAAATTCTTTAAATGCGCAAGCTTGGAATTTTAAAAAGGATATTGATAAATTAGGAAAACCAGTAGATAAATCAGAATGGTTCATGGCACCTCAAGTTGTAAACGCATATTTTAATCCATCTTTTAACGAAATAGTTTTCCCAGCAGCAATACTACAACCACCTTTTTATAATTATACAGCAGACGATGCTGTAAATTATGGTGGTATTGGAGCAGTAATTGGACACGAGATATCTCATAGTTTTGACGACTCTGGTTCTAGATATGATAAAGATGGAAATTTAAATAACTGGTGGACAGATCAAGATTTAAAACAATTTGAAGGTTTAGGTACTGCATTAGCAGATCAATATTCAGCAATAGAAGTGTTACCAGAAACCACTATTAATGGTAAATTTACTTTAGGAGAAAATATTGGAGACTTAGGTGGCGTATTAGCGGCATATGATGCTTTAGATTTAAGTTTTGAAGGACAAAAACCAGCAGATATAGATGGTTTTACACCAGAACAACGTTTCTTTATGAGTTGGGCTACAGTATGGAGAACCAAAATGCGTGACGACGCTTTAAAAACAAGAATAAAAACAGACCCACATTCTCCAGGAATGACAAGAGCTGTTCAACCTCTATTAAATATTGATGCATTTTACCAAGCTTTTGGTATTAAAGAAGGAGACAAAATGTATATTGCTCCAGAGCAGCGCGTAAGAATTTGGTAATAACATTATTATTTTTACTAATTAAAATTAT
>JALZUT010000003.1 GCA_023300575.1 Olleya sp. | reverse complement strand
AAAATTAATTCAGTTTGGTTGGGAAACAATTACTGAAGCTTTAAAGCATGGTGGAATTACAAACATGATGGATCGTTTGTCTAATCCAGCAAAAATAAAAGCATACCAATTATCTGAAGAATTAAAAGACATCATGCGTTCACTATTCGAAAAGCATATGGACGATATTATCTCTGGACAATTTTCTAAAACGATGATGGAAGATTGGGTAAATGATGATGTAAATCTTTTGAAATGGAGAGCAGAAACTGGTCAAACAGCTTTTGAAAAAACAACATTAACTACAGATTATATTTCTGAACAAACGTATTTTGATCATGGTGTATTATTGGTTGCTTTTGTTAAGTCAGGAGTAGAACTAGCTTTCGAAACTATGGTAAATGCAGGGATTGTTGAAGATTCTGCTTATTATGAGTCATTACATGAGTTACCATTAATTGCAAATACAATTGCAAGAAAAAAATTATTTGAAATGAACAGAGTAATTTCAGATACAGCAGAATATGGTTGTTATTTATTTGATCATGCTTGTAAACCATTATTAACAGATTTCATGAAAACGATAAAAACAGATAGTATTGGCAAATCATTTTCAAAAGTAAATGGTGTTGACAATATTGAGTTAATTGCTGTTAATGATGCCATTAGAAATCATCCAATTGAAACAGTTGGTAAACGTTTAAGAGCTGCAATGACAGCAATGAAAATTATAAAATCTGATATAAAAACTGAAGATTCAGTTTTAACATAATATATCTTATATCCTGCAAGGTTTTTAAAACCTTGTAGGTATAAATAAAATACCTGTTAAAGCTTTTAAAACCTGATAGGTATAAATAAATAAGGAGATTCTTACTTTTGTGGGAACTAAAGATGGAAGAAATAAAGACTACATATAGGCCAACACTAGATGCTATTGAAACTGCTGCTGAAAAGTTAATGGGTATTGCATCTGTGACACCTTTGACAAAAAACGCAAGGTATTCAAAGCAATTCGATGCTAATATTTATTTTAAAAGAGAAGATTTACAAGAAGTGCGTTCTTATAAAATTCGTGGTGCATATAATAAAATTTCGTCATTAAGTGAGTCTCAAATAGAAAACGAAATTGTATGCGCAAGTGCAGGAAATCATGCACAAGGTTTTGCTTTATCCTGTAAATTATTAAATATAAAAGGTACTGTTTTTATGCCTTCACCAACACCAAATCAAAAGATTGAGCAGGTAAAAATGTTTGGTCAAGATTGTATTGATGTGGTTTTAGTTGGAGATACTTATGATGATGCTTATCACACAGCAATGGAAACTTCCGAGCGTTTAAATAAAACGTTTATTCATCCTTTTAATGATGAAAAAGTAATAGAAGGTCAAGCAACCGTTGGATTAGAAATTATAGATCAATTAAAAGCGCATCCAATAGATTACGTTTTTGTACCAGTTGGAGGTGGTGGTTTGGCAGCAGGATTATCATCTGTTTTTAGATTGTTATCACCTCAAACAAAAATTATTAGTGTTGAGCCAAAAGGTGCTCCAGCCATGTTAAATTCTATTAGAAATAATAAAAATATAACGTTAAAATCTATAGATAGCTTTGTGGATGGTGCAGCGGTTAAACGCGTCGGAGATTTAAATTTTGCGATATGCAAAGAGACTCTACATCGGGTTGTAGTTGTAGATGAAGGTAAGATTTGTCAAACCATCTTAGATTTATATAATAAAGATGCAATAGTTGTAGAACCAGCAGGCGCTTTAAGTCTATCAGCTTTAGAGCAATTTTCAGAAGAAATAAAAGGTAAAAATGTGGTCTGTGTTATTAGCGGAAGTAATAACGACATTACACGTACTGCCGAAATCAAAGAACGTGCATTATTACACGCCAATTTAAAACACTATTTTATTGTTAAATTTCCACAGCGGACAGGTGCTTTAAGAGATTTTGTAGTAGATATTTTAGGACCAACAGATGATATTACACATTTTGAATATACTAAAAAAGCAAATCGAGATAATGATGTAGCTGTAGTTGGTATAGAATTAAAATCGCCAAAAGATTTAGAACCTCTAATTACCAATATGAAATCACATAATTTTTATGGCGATTATTTAAATGACAAACAAGATTTATTTCAGTTTTTGGTGTAATTTTATTTTTTTTAAATAATACTTATGAAATTAGCAATTATAGGAGTTGGTAATCTTGGATTATCTATCGCAAAAGGATTATTATCAAATAATATGATCTCTCAGTTATATTTAACTAAACGACATATTAATGGATTGGAGGCTTTAAAAGCTGACAAAAAGGTAATCATTACTAGTAATAATGGATTAGCAATAGAAAATTCAGATGTACTTATTTTTGCTGTGCAACCTAATCACCTAGCTGCAGTCTTGCGTAAAAACAAGCAATTTATTACACCAAAACATACTGTAATTTCTAGCATAACAGGGTTTTCTATTGAAAAAATTGAAGCTATTATTGGAGATAAACATTCTGTTATTCGTGCGATGCCAAATACAGCAATTGCAGTAGGGAAATCTATGACATGTATTTGTAGTAACGAAAAAGCTGTATTAAAACTAAATATAGCCAGAAAAATCTTTGACGCTTTAGGCACAACTTTAGTGATTCCAGAAAAGCAAATGCAAGCTGCAACCGTTATTTGTGCTAGCGGAATCGCCTTTTGGATGCGTTTTATTCGCGCGACAACACAAGCAGCAATACAGCTTGGTTTTGATGCCAAAGAAGCACAAGAATTAACGATGCATACTTGTGAAGGAGCAGCCAATTTATTAATTACAACAGGCAATCATCCAGAGCAAGAAATAGATAAAGTAACCACACCACGTGGTTGTACGATTGAAGGTTTAAACCAAATGGAACATGAAGGTTTAAGCTCGTCTATTATTCAAGGAATGGTAGCTTCTTTTAATAAGATTAATGGAATAAAAGAAAGGACTTAGATTTTATAAAAGAAAAATGCCTTTTTCAAGGTACTCTATAACGTTAAACTGAGTTTAGTTAGACCAATATAAATAACGTTATATTATCGTAGACTGTCCTAAATGAATATTATTAAAATTAATATTAGTATCATTTGGATTACTTATAAAATCTGCAATAAAATCGCCAACTTTAGAAGTCGTCATATTATCGTATGTCGTATTTAAATCTGGAGTTGTAATGTTTAATTTTAAAGATTTATCGACACCTTTCTTAATCATTTCTGCTTCATCAAACAGTTCAAAATGCTCTAATAACATAGCAGCACTTAAAATACTAGCTACAGGATTTGCAATACCTTTTCCAGTTGCTTGTGGATACGAACCATGAATAGGCTCAAACATTGCATATTTGTTACCTATAGAAGCAGAAGCTAACAATCCAATTGAACCGCCAATAACACTTGCTTCGTCACTAATAACATCACCAAATAAATTTTCGGTTAAGATGACATCAAATTGTTTAGGGTTTAAAATCATTTGCATTGCAGCATTATCTACAAATAAGAAATCGAGTTTTACATCAGGATAATCTGTAGCTAATTCTGTAACCACTTTTCGCCAAAGTCTTGACGTTTCAAGTACATTTGCTTTATCGACCAAAGTCACTTTTTTTCCTCTTCTTTGAGCCGTTTTAAAAGCCATATGTGCAATACGTTCAATTTCATTACGAGAATATTCGCATAAATCCGAAGCTGTATTTCCGTCATCACTTAGTTGTTTTTTTCCAAAATAAATACCACCAGTTAGCTCACGATAAATACTAATATCTGTTCCATCAATAATCTCACGTTTTAAAGGTGATTTATCTAATAACGTTTCATAAGCCTTTACAGGTCTAATGTTAGCAAATAAGCCTAATTCTTTTCTAAGTTTTAATAAGCCTTGTTCAGGACGTACTTTTGCACTTGGGTCGTTATCGTATTTTGGGTCGCCAATCGCACCAAATAAAATAGCATCACTAGATTTACATAAGTCTAATGTTGTGTCAGGTAAAGGATCGTTTTGCTGGTCAATTGCAATTGCACCAACAGCAGCTTCCTTAAATAAAAAGGTATGGTCAAACTCTAAAGCAATTGCATTTAAGACTTTTATTGCTTGTTTAGTTACTTCTGGACCGATACCATCTCCAGGTAAAACAGCTATATTTAATTTCATGTTAATTCTTCCGAAAGCAGAAATTTCATCCTACTCTCTTATTTTTTTAGTTAATATGTTTTTTTAGCTTCAAAAGCTGTAATAATTTCTTTTTTACTTAGTAAATAGTCAATGTCATCATAACCATTTATCATACATGTTTTTTTGTAGGGATCAATCTCAAAAGATTCTTTAAAAGACATGCCTTGAACTAAAATCGTCTGAGTTTCTAAATTTACTTCTAATTTAATTTCAGGTTTTTCAGAGACTTCAGTCAATAGCACATTTAAAAATGCTGCAGAAACTTGAACAGGTAACAAGCCATTATTTAATGCGTTTCCTTTAAAAATATCTGCAAAAAAGCTAGATACAATAACTTTAAACCCATAATCGCTTAAAGCCCAAGCTGCATGTTCTCTACTAGAGCCACAACCAAAATTATCTCCAGCAACCAAAATACTACCAGAATATTTAGTATTATTTAATGCAAATGTTTCATTTTCTGAACCCTCTTTATTATATCTCCAGTCTCTAAATACATTATCTCCAAAACCTTTTCTGTCTGTTGCTTTTAAAAAACGTGCAGGTATAATTTGGTCTGTATCTATATTTTTAATCGCTAACGGTATAGCTGTTGATTGTATTGTTGTAAATTTTGCCATCTTTAGTTTCCTACGAAATCGGGAATCTTTTTAATTTATATTATTTATTTCTTTGAGCATTTCTGTGTAACACCTTATTTCAAAGAGTTTTACTGAGACAAACAGAGCTTTAAGGAGCATTTTTTTAATTTAACCGTTTTGTAATATCCACAATCTTACCTTCAACTGCAGTCGCAGCAGCTATTAATGGACTTGCCAAAATAGTGCGAGAACCTTGACCTTGTCGTCCTTCAAAATTTCTGTTACTTGTTGATACGCAGTATTCGCCTTGCGGGATTTTATCATCATTCATCGCTAAACACGCGCTACAACCAGGTTGGCGTAACTCAAAACCTGCTTCGATAAAAATAGCTTTTAAGCCTTCATCTTCAATCTGAGTTTCTACTTGCTTACTTCCAGGAACCAACCAAGCAGTTACATTATCTGCTTTTTGCTTTCCTTTTATATAATTTGCTGCCACTCTAAAATCTTCAATTCTAGAATTGGTGCAACTTCCAATAAATACAAAATTGATTGGCTTGTCAATTAAAGATTCACCTTTCTTAAAGTTCATGTACTTCAATGATTTTTCAAAAGAAGTATCATCTAAATTTGGTATGTTTTCGGTTACTTTTATTCCCATTCCAGGATTTGTACCATAAGTCACCATTGGTTCTATATCTGTTGCATCAAATCTATATTCTTGATCAAAAGTAGCAGCTTTATCTGTTGGCAGTGTTTTCCAATAGGCTACTTTCTTTTCAAATTTTTCTCCTTTTGGCGCAAATTCTCGTCCTTTTACATAATCAAAAGTGGTTTGGTCTGGCGCTATCATTCCGCCACGTGCTCCCATTTCAATACTCATATTACAAATAGTCATTCTACCTTCCATAGACATGTTTTCAAATACATCTCCAGCATATTCGCAAAAATAACCTGTACCTGCATTGGTACCTAGTTTTGCAATGATATACAAAATAACATCTTTAGGTAAAACGCCATTTTTTAATTTGCCATTAACCGTTACCCTTAAGCTTTTTGGCTTAGTTAATAGTAAGCACTGACTTGCAAAAACCTGAGCGACTTGACTGGTACCTATACCAAATGCAATAGCGCCAAATGCACCATGTGTAGAGGTGTGTGAATCGCCACAAACAATAGTCATTCCAGGTTGTGTAACGCCTAATTCTGGAGTCATAACATGAACAATTCCATTGTATTGATTACCTAACTCGTAAAGTGTAATGTTGTTTTTTTTGCAGTTTTCAGACAGTTTTTTAAGTTGCTTTCTAGATAACTCGTCTTTAACTGGTAAATGCTGATTTAAAGTTGGTGTATTGTGATCTGCAGTCGCCACAATTTGATTTGGACGAAAAACAGGTATTTTTCTCTGCTCTAATTCATTAAACGCTTGCGGACTTGTAACTTCGTGTATTAAATGCTTGTCTATATACAGGACCTGTGGTCCATTTTCTATAGCATCAACAACGTGAGCATCCCAAACTTTATCAAAAAGTGTTTTTGGCATAATTAAGCTGAAATTATTTGTTGATATATAGCACTAGTTTCAATTATTTGATGAATATCTGCATCATTTATTTCTTTTTTTATATCTGCAAAAACAAGGAAGTTTGCATACACATCATCCAACTGTAATTTAGTTAATTCGTAACCTACATTTTTAGCTCTATATGCTAATGCAGCTCTACCGCTTCTTGCAGTTAATACAATTGCAGATTCTGTTACTCCGACATCTTTAGGGTCTATAATTTCATAAGTTTCACGGTTTTTTATTACCCCATCTTGATGTATTCCAGAACTGTGTGCAAAAGCATTAGCACCAACAATAGCTTTATTAGGTTGTGTGTAAATACCCATGCTATCACTTACTAATTGACTCATGCCATATAGCATACGTGTGTCTATGTTTGTGTCTAGATTTAAATCGTTGTGTTGTTTTAAAACCATTACGACTTCCTCTAAAGCAGTATTTCCTGCACGTTCGCCAATACCATTTATGGTACATTCAATTTGTCGTGCACCATTAATAACACCTTCAATAGAATTAGCAGTTGCTAAGCCTAAATCGTTGTGACAATGACAAGATAAAATAGCCTTTTCAATACCTTTTACGTTTTCCATAAGGTATTTCATTTTTGCACCATATTCACTAGGTAAACAATAACCAGTTGTGTCCGGAATATTTAAGACCGTAGCACCAGCTTTAATAGCTGCTTCACAAACTCTTGCTAAATATTCATTGTCTGTACGACCAGCATCTTCAGCATAAAATTCTACATCTTCAACAAAAGATTTAGCATAAGCAACCGCATCAAATGCACGTTTAATAATAGTTTCTTTGTTAGAATTAAATTTGAATTTTATATGAGAATCAGAAGTCCCAATTCCTGTATGAATCCTAGGATTTTTTGCAAACTTAATGGCTTCAGCAGCAACTTTTATGTCATTTTCTACAGCTCTTGTTAAGCCACAAACTTTAGCGTTTTTTACAATTTCAGAAATAGCTTCAACAGATTTAAAATCACCTGGAGAAGAAACAGGGAAACCAGCTTCTATAACATCGACGCCTAATAAGTCAAGTTGTTTAGCAATGATTACTTTTTGTTCTGTGTTTAGTTTACAACCAGGTACTTGCTCGCCATCCCTAAGTGTTGTATCAAATATTTGAATGTGATCTTTTGACATTTATGTAAAATTATTTTTCTATTGAAGTACTAATTTATACTTTGGTTGAAAGTTTGATTGGCCTAGTTTTTAATTCTTACGATGTTCAATTATACATTTGTGTTTTAAAATAATGATAATCAATACATTAACATCATTTTTAATTGATAACTAAAGAGCAAAAAGATAATTTATTTCTATTAGTTAAATCCTTAACTAAATCTGAAAAGCGACAATTTAAATTGTACGTTGGACGATTAGGTGTAAATGCTGATTCAAAATTTTTAAGTGTTTTTAATGTTTTGGATAAGATGAATGACTATAGCGAAGCTGTTATTTTAAAATCTACAGAAGTAAAAAAACAGCAATTAGCAAATGTGAAAGCGCATTTATATAAACAGATTTTAATTAGTTTAAAATTAAATCCGTCACATCAAAACATACGTTCTCAAATTAGAGAACAGCTTGATTTTGCTTCTATTTTATATCATAAAGGGTTGTACAAACAAAGTCTTAGAATTTTAGATAAAGCCAAAGAAGTTGCAATTATCAATGAAGAAAAAAACTTAGCTTATGAGATTGTAGAGCTTGAAAAAGTTATCGAATCACAATATATTACACGTAGTATTTCTGGTCGTGCAGATGAGTTGACTGTTCAGGCAAGCAACCTTAGTACAGATAATGTTATAGCAAGTAAATTGTCAAATATATCACTACAGTTATATAGCATTTTATTAAAAACAGGCTACGTAAAAAACGAAGAAGAAAGTAAAAAGATTACCGATTATTTTAATAGTCATTTACCAAAGGTGGAAATTAAAAGATTAGGTTTTAGAGAAAAATTATGGATGTACAAAGCCTATTTATGGTATAGTTTTTTAATGCAAGATTTTTTAAACTGTTATAAATATGCACTAAAATGGGTCAATCTATTTTACGAACATCCAAACATGATTAAGTTAAATCCAGTATTCTTTCTAAAAGGAAATAATTATTTATTGGAGTCACTATTTTTTATAAAAAACAAAATAAAATTTGAAGACATACTTAATAGATTAGAAACTATTGTTGAAGAAAAAACCTTTCCGAAAAACGAAAATGTTGAAGCTCTAACATTTTTATATATCAATTTAAATAAAATCAATTTGCATTTTATTGATGGTAGTTTTGAAGAAGGTTTGGCATTAATTCCGAAAATAGAAAAAGAAATCATTCAGTATAAAAACCGAATAGACGAGCATCATACCATGATTTTCTATTACAAATTTGCCAGTTTGCATTTTGGTTCTGGAAACAATAAAAAAGCAATAGAATATTTAGATAAAATCATTTCAAATAAAACGTTGACCATGCGTGAGGACTTACTTTGTTTTGCGCGTGTATTAAATTTAGTTGCACATTACGAAGCAGGTCTAGACTATCATCTAGAGCAACTCTTGAGAAGTACGTATAAATTTTTAATCAAGATGAATGATTTACATGAAGTGCAAAAAGAGATGATCAAATTTATTCGTGGACTACAAGATATTTATCCGCAAGATCTTAAAAAAGCGTTTAAAGCATTACACGAAAAATTAAAGGTCTTCGAAGATCACCCATTTGAACGTCGCTCATTCTTATATTTAGATATTATTTCTTGGCTAGAAAGCAAGATTAATAACACATCTGTAAATCAAGTAATTAGAGTTAAGTATTTAGTAGGCTTTTTAAGCTAAAATAAAAATAAATTCAAAATTTTTTCATAAAAAGTTTGGTTTATAACTTTTTCTGATGCAATATTTGTGTTCAGAAAGTTCAAAAACTTTATTGAAATGTTATCAAGAAAGGTGGAGGGATTAGACCCTTTGAAGCCTTAGCAACCCTTAG
This sequence comes from Olleya sp., assembly GCA_023300575.1. Taxonomy (GTDB): domain Bacteria; phylum Bacteroidota; class Bacteroidia; order Flavobacteriales; family Flavobacteriaceae; genus Olleya. Next base: position 2,596 of record JALZUT010000003.1, on the reverse strand, counting down.
ATTTACTAAGAAGGTGCTAAATTCTACCTGAAGACGCGAATCATCTCTCGCAAGTTCGGATAGATAACCAACACGTAATTACCCATCTGTACTTACGCTATTTTCTTATAACATTTTTCTAATAAGTATGCTTTTAACAAAGCCTATTTGACTTTTGGTTTAATTTATTAACTCAAAAAACTAGAAAAATGAGTACGCAAAAATTTGCAACTAAAGCATTGCACGCAGGACATGATACAACACAAAATGGTGGTACAAGATCTGTTCCTATTTATCAATCAACAGCTTACGTTTTTGACGATTCAGATGACGCAGCAGGACGATTTAATTTATCAGTTCCTGGTTTTATCTATACCAGATTAAACAACCCAACAAACGACGTTTTAGAGCAACGAATAGCTGCTTTAGAAGGAGGTATTGCAGCAGTAGCAACAGCATCAGGAACTGCAGCAATCTCAACAACATTATTGACACTTTTAAAAGCAGGTGATCATATTGTAGCGTCAAGTAGTTTGTATGGTGGAACCTATAATTTGTTAAGCGTAACCTTACCAAGACATGGTATTACAACTACTTTTGTAGATCCATCAAATCCAGAAAATTTTAGTAAAGCAACACAACAAAATACACGCGCTATTTTTGTAGAATCTTTAGGGAATCCAAAATTAGACGTGTTAGATATTGAAGCGATTTCTAAAGAAGCTAAAGCACATAAAGTGCCTTTAATTGTAGATAATACAGTTGCTACGCCTTATTTATTAAATCCAATAGAATATGGTGCGAATATCGTTATTCATTCTTTAACAAAATACATAAACGGAAACGGAACATCACTTGGTGGTATTATTGTAGACGCAGGAAATTTTGATTGGAATAATGGTAAGTTTCCAGAGTTTACAGAGCCATCTGCAGGATACCATGGATTAGTGTATAATGAAGCTATTGGAGCTGCTGCATTTATTGCAAAAATTAGAATTGAAGGTTTACGTGATTATGGAGGCGCGTTGAGTCCGTTTAATGCCTTTCAAATTATACAGGGTTTAGAAACACTAGAACTTCGTATTAAAAAACACAGTCAAAATGCTTTAGAACTTGCAAAATGGCTACAAGAACAACCAGAAGTAACTTGGGTAAATTATCCAGGCTTACAAACAAGTAAATATAATGCTTTAGCTAGAAAATACATGCCAAAAGGACAAAGTGGTATTGTTACTTTTGGAGTTGATGGTGGTTATGAATCTGCTAAAATTATAGCAGATAAAACAAAACTATTCTCATTATTAGCCAATATTGGCGATACTAAATCACTTATTATTCATCCAGCAAGTACAACGCATCAACAATTAAATGATGAAGCACAAGAATCTACAGGAGTAACAAAAGATTTAATCCGTTTATCAGTTGGTATAGAAAATATCGACGATTTAAAAGCCGATTTAAAAGAAACGTTTCAACTTCTAAAAAAACCAATTTTATCTTAAAATTATAAAGTTCTGAAAAAACTAAATTACATTTTAATATCAGATTACGTAAGCCAAGGAGGTAAGACAATGTCTATACAATTGTCTTACCAAACTTTTGGTAAAGCATTACACGCAGCACCAATTGTTTTAGTTAATCATGCTTTAACAGGTAATAGTAATGTAGCAGGAGAGAATGGTTGGTGGAATCAATTAGTAGGCACTAATAAAGTTATTGACACAAATCAATACACTGTTTTAGCATTCAATATTCCTGGCAATGGTTATGATGGTTTCGAAATTGAAAATTACAAAGATTTTGTAGCTCAAGATATCGCAAAGTTATTTTTAATTGGACTTGAAAAATTAAGGGTAGAAAAATTATTTGCAATTATTGGTGGTTCATTAGGAGGTGGTATAGCCTGGGAAATGGCAGTGTTGAAACCTGCGTTGACAGCACATTTAATTCCCGTAGCTACAGACTGGAAATCTACAGATTGGTTGATGGCTAATTGCCAAATCCAAGAACAATTTTTGGTAAATTCTAACAAACCTGTACACGATGCACGTATGCATGCAATGTTATGTTATCGTACGCCAAAATCATTTAAAGAAAAGTTTCATCGTTCAAAAAACGAAAAATTAGAATTATTTAATGTAGAAAGTTGGTTGCTTCATCATGGTAGTAAATTGCAAGAACGGTTTCAGCTATCAGCTTATAAATTAATGAATCAGTTATTACGGACTATAGATGTTACAAAAGGACGTGAAAAAGGAGAGTCTGTTTTGGATACTATTCAATCTAAAATAACAATAGTTGCGGTAGACTCTGATTTGTTTTTTACAGCTGAAGAAAACCGAGAAACACAAAAGCAATTAGCGTTAAAGCATTCAAATGTAACATATAATGAAATTAATTCAATTCATGGTCACGATGCGTTTTTAATAGAGTTTGAACAACTTGAAACAATAATTAAAGGCATTTTTAAGCCTGATTCAAAAGAAAAAAGAATGAAAATATTAAAATTTGGTGGAACATCTTTAGCTAATGGTGAAGGTATAAATCGAGTAATTTCAATTATAGAAAATAAAGTAAAAGCTAACGAAAAAATAGCTGTTGTCGTTTCTGCAAGAGG
>JALZUT010000002.1 GCA_023300575.1 Olleya sp. | reverse complement strand
AATAAAAAATTACAAGGTGATCCAGGACCAAAAGAAGGTGTTGTTAATGGTCTTGAAGATGCTAGAAAAGCAGTAAGACAGCGTTATAAAAACGGAGCAGATTGGATTAAAATCACTGCAACTGGTGGTGTTTTAAGCGTAGCTAAAAGCGGAAGTAATCCTCAATTTACAGTTGAAGAAGTTACAGAAATTTGTAAAACTGCAAAAGATTACGGAATGCAAGTTGCTGCACATGCGCATGGAGATGAAGGCATGCAACGTGCTATAATAGGTGGTGTAAAGACAATAGAACATGGTACATATATGAGTACAGAAACTATGGATTTAATGAAAAAGCATGATGCATATTTAGTACCAACCATTACAGCAGGAAAAGAAGTAGAGGAGAAAGCGAAAATCAAAGGATATTATCCAGATATAGTGGTGCCTAAAGCATTAGCAGTTGGGCCACAAATACAAGGGACTTTTGGTAAAGCTTACAAAAGAGGAGTAGGTATTGCGTTTGGGACAGATGCAGGTGTGTTTAAACATGGTAATAATGGTAAAGAATTTTTCTATATGGTAGAAGGCGGAATGCCAGCTATAGAAACCATTCAATCTGCAACAGTTACCAATGCAAAAATATTAGGTATGGAAACCCAATTAGGACAAATTAAAACGGGTTTTATTGCAGATATTGTAGCAACAGATGATGACCCAATACAAAACATAAAAACAATGGAAAATGTCGTTTTTGTAATGAAAGATGGTGTTGTTTATAAAAAATAAAGACTTTAGTAAAACAAAAAAGCCGATACAATTGTATCGGCTTTTTTTGTTTATATAATAAGTGTTACGCTACTTTTGGTTTTTTAAAACTACCAAGAATTAAACAGCCCATTCCAACCATAACAGATACATCTGCTAGGTTAAAAATCCCTGTTCTAAAAACACCACCTAAATCTATATGTAAAAAATCAGTTACAGATTTATAGACAATTCTGTCGTAAACATTAGCAATTCCACCACCAATAATACAACAAAACCCAACTAAGGTCATTGTATTCATGGTTTTGTCTTTTATAATATGTATTAGCACTAAAGCTAAGACAACAATAGGTAAGACCAATAGTAAAATAATACGAAGTGTTGGACTAAAATCACTTCCCATACCTAAAAAAGCACCTTTGTTTTCTACATTATGTAAAGTGAAAAAATCACCAAAAATTTCAGATTCTGTACCAGAAATAACGTCTGCTCGAACAATAAATTTAGAGACTTGGTCTAAAATAATATTCAATGCTATAATACCAAGTATTAGTATGTTTCTACTACTCATTAAGCTTGGGTTTCAAAGGTTGCAGATTCTGTTTGTGCTTCTCTATTTATTTTTCTTACTAAACCTTGAAGGACTTTTCCTGGACCAACTTCGGTAAACAATGTTGCACCATCTGTAATCATTTGTTGTACAGATTGCGTCCAACGTACAGGAGCAGTTAATTGCGATATTAAATTTGCTTTTATTTCATTTTCATCAGTAACTGCAGATGCAGTTACGTTTTGGTAAATTGGACAATTTGGCTTGCTAAAGGTCGTGTTTTCTATAGCTGCTGCTAACTCTTCTCTAGCAGGTTCCATCATTGGCGAGTGAAATGCACCACCAACTGGAAGCATTAAAGCACGTCTTGCTCCAGCTTCTTTCATTGCTTCACAAGCACGTTCTATTGCTTCTATTTCACCAGATATTACTAATTGTCCAGGACAATTATAATTTGCTGCAACTACAACACCTTCGGTTTTAGCGCAAATATCTACTACTACTTGGTCTTCTAAACCTAATACTGCAGCCATAGTACTTGGTTGCATCTCGCATGCTTTTTGCATTGCTTGAGCACGTTGTGATACTAGTTTTAATCCATCTTCAAAGCTTAATGCTCCAGCTGCTACTAAAGCCGAAAATTCGCCTAAAGAATGACCAGCTACCATTTCTGGTTTAAAACTTTGACCTAAAGTCTTTGCTAAAATTACCGAGTGTAAAAAAATTGCTGGTTGTGTTACTTTAGTTTCTTTTAATTGTTCAGGAGTACCTTCAAACATAATGTCTGTAATATTGAACCCTAAAATTGCATTGGCATCTTCAAATAAATGCTGTGCTTCTGGAGAGTTTTCGTATAAATCAAGACCCATTCCTGTAAATTGGGCACCTTGACCTGGAAATATATATGCTTTCATGTATTTTGTTATAATTTGGACAAAAATAAGGATTAATTCTTAAAAAAGACTTTGGTTTAGCGTCTTAGGTTATAGTAGAAAAAAACTATAGGTTTCCAGTTGCAGCTTCAGCACAACGTTCGCCATCCATTGCAGCACTAACAATTCCTCCAGCATAACCACCACCTTCACCACAAGGAAATAAGTTTGAGATGTTTGGATGTGCTAAATTTTCGTTTCTTGGGATGCTAACAGGAGAGGAGGTACGTGATTCTACTCCAATAATATTGGCTTCTTCCGTATAATAACCTTTCATTTTATCACCAAAAGCTTTGAAACCCTTTCTTAATGAACCTCCAATTAATTTTGGTAATAAACTGTGTAAAGGTGCGCTCTTTAAACCTGGCTGATAAGATGTTTGATTTAAAGAGGAAGAGAGATTACCTTCTACAAAATCTGTCAGTCGTTGTGCAGGTGCAACTTGACTTCGTCCACCAGATGTAAAGGCTAATTTTTCTAAATCCTTTTGATATTCTAGTGCTTTTAGAGCACCGAATTGTTCGTATTTATAAAGGTCTTTATCTGCATTAATTTCAACAACAATACCAGAATTAGCAAACTTATTATTTCGTTTTGAAGGCGACATTCCGTTTACAACAACTTCACCATTTGCAGTTGCAGCTGGCACAATAAATCCACCTGGACACATGCAAAAACTATATACACCACGTCCATTAACTTGTTGTACTAAACTATAAGAAGCAGCTGGCAATAACTCGTGCCTGTCACCAGAACAGTGGTATTGAATAGAATCAATTATTTGTTGTGGATGCTCGACTCTTACTCCCATTGCAAAAGATTTTGCTTCAATAGCAATCTTTTTTTTATCTAATAAATAGAAAATATCCCTAGCAGAATGTCCTGTAGCTAAAATGACTTTTTCGGTCACTAATTCTTCTCCGTTTTGAAGTTGAATAGCTTCAATTTTATTATTCTTAATAGTAAAATCGGTAACACGTGTATTAAAATGAATTTCTCCACCAAACTTTAAAATATTCTCACGAATATTTTGCACTACTTTAGGTAATTTATTAGTTCCGATATGTGGATGTGCATCGACCAGAATTTGATCTGTTGCACCATGAAACACTAGGTTTTCGAAAACACGTCGTACATCACCACGTTTTAAACTACGTGTGTATAATTTACCATCACTGTAAGTTCCTGCACCACCTTCGCCAAAGCAATAATTAGAATTTTCATTTACAAAATGGTCTTGATTTATGGCTTTTAAATCGCGACGACGGTCTTTTACATTTGCGCCACGTTCTAACACTATAGGTTTAAATCCTAATTCAATACAACGTAAAGCAGCCCACATGCCTGCTGGTCCAAAACCAATAATATGAATGGGCTTTGCTTTAGAAACCTCTTTATAGTCAAAAGTATAGTCTGAAGTTTCTGGCAATGGTTCTTTTATAAAAACCGAAACTTTATAATTAAGAATTATTTTAGGTTTTCTGGCATCTATCGATTTGCGCACTACTTTAATTCCGGTAATGTCATCGCGAGAAATAGACAACCATTGTGCAGATTTTTTTATTAAAATATCTGGAATTTCTTCTTCTTTTAAAGTAACACGAAGTTGGATGTCTTTTACCATACTACAATATTAGACAAAATTGACATGAAAAATGTGAGTTGCTATTTTATTTCTTTCTGCTAATAGTTAAACCATCACGAATTGGCAATAAAACGGTTTCAATTCTATCGTCATTTTTTAGTAACGTGTTAAATTCTAAAACAGCTTTTGTCGAAATATCTTTGTCATTTAAAGGCTCGATAACTTTGCCATGCCATAAAACGTTGTCAGATAATAAGATTCCGCCAGAATTTAATTTATCGATTATTAAATGAAAATAGTTGACGTAATTGGGCTTGTCTGCATCTATAAAAACCAAATCAAAAGTTTGGTCTAAAGCAGGGATGATATCTATTGCGCTTCCTAAATGTTGATGGATTTGGTTACCATAATCTGATTTATCAAAATAGTTACGCTGAAAATCTAGTAATTCTTCATTAATATCAATAGTATCAATTTTGCCTTCAGGTTGTAAACCTTCAGCCAAACACAAAGTAGAGTATCCAGTAAAAGTTCCTAATTCTAAAATAGATTTAGGTCTTATTAATTTAGAAATCATGCTCAGTACACGACCTTGATATGGTCCTGATAGCATAATAGGTTGTAATATTTTTTGGTAGGTTTCTCTAGTAAGTTGTTGTAATAATTCTGGCTCATCTTGAGAATGTGCAACTACATAATCGTCAAGTTTTTCTGGTATAAAATGCATTAAATAAGGATTAAC
>JALZUT010000001.1 GCA_023300575.1 Olleya sp. | reverse complement strand
AACGCAGTACAACGTTCTAATCCAGAAATGCAAAAACGTGCTGCAAATGCTGTAAGAGGAATGGTAGAAAGCGAAGAGAATTTTATTGTGTCTATCCATGATCATGGCGCTGGTGGACATTTAAATTGTTTAAGCGAATTAGTAGAAGATACAGGTGGAAAAATAGATTTAGATGCCTTACCTGTTGGTGATCCAACATTATCGGCAAAAGAAATTATTGGTAACGAGTCTCAAGAACGTATGGGATTAGTTATTGCTGAGGAACATCTTGAAACATTAAATAAAATAGCAAATCGAGAGCGCTCGCCAATATACACAGTTGGTGATGTAACAGGAAATGACCGCTTTACTTTTGAATCTAAAACAAAAGGTGATAAACCTATGGATTTAGCTTTAGAGGATATGTTTGGTAGTTCGCCAAAAACCATAATGAATGACATAACTGTAGATAGAAACTATGGTGACATTTCATACAGTCCAGATAATTTTTACGATTATCTAGATCAGGTATTACAACTAGAAGCAGTTGCATGTAAAGACTGGTTAACAAACAAAGTAGACCGTTGTGTTGGCGGAAAAGTTGCCAAACAACAATGTGTTGGTCCATTACAAATACCACTTAATAATGTTGGTGTAATGGCTTTAGATTACAAAGGAAAAGAAGGTATTGCAACTTCAATTGGGCACTCTCCTATTTCAGGATTAATTAATCCTGTAGCAGGAAGTAGAAACAGCATCACAGAAGCCTTAACCAATATTATTTGGGCACCTTTAAAGGAGGGTTTAAAAAGTGTTTCATTATCTGCAAACTGGATGTGGCCTTGTAAAAATGAAGGTGAAGATGCGCGTTTATATGAAGCTGTTAAAGCCATTTCGGAATACGCTATAGATTTAGGAATCAATGTTCCAACTGGTAAAGATTCCTTATCAATGAAACAAAAATACCCTAATGAAGAAGTGATTTCTCCTGGGACAGTAATTATTTCTGCAGCAGGAAATTGTAATGCCATTTCAAAAGTAGTTGAGCCTGTTTTACAAAAAAATAGAGGTGACATTTACTACATTAATTTATCGCAAGACGATTTTAAATTAGGTGGAAGTTCTTTTGCTCAGGTTTTAAATAAAGTTGGAAATGATACGCCTAATGTAACTAATTCTGCTTTTGTAAAAAATGTATTTAATACCATTCAGCAATTAATAAAAGACGGACAAATCGTTGCAGGACATGATGTAGCGTCTGGTGGTTTAATCACAACATTATTAGAATTATGCTTTGCAGATAATAATATTGGAGCAGAATTAGATATCTCTGCTTTAGGACAAAAGGATTCATGTAAAGTCTTATTTGGTGAAAATGCTGGTATTGTGTTTCAAGCTAAAGACAAATCTGTCGAAACAATTTTAGCTAAAGCAAATATTGAATTTTTTAACATAGGAAACGTAATAGAAAGTGACGTATTAAGCGTCATTAATCAAACTGAAGTCTTTACGATGACAGTTTCAAGGTTAAGAGACGTTTGGTATAAAACATCTTTCCTACTCGACCAAAAACAAACAGCAAATAATTTAGCTGAAGCGCGCTATAATAATTATAAACAACAACCTTTAACCTATACATTCCCAAAACATTTTACAGGAAAACTTCCTGTAATTAGCAATACAAGGCCTAAAGCTGCAATACTTCGTGAAAAAGGATCTAATTCTGAACGCGAAATGGCAAATGCCATGTATTTAGCAGGTTTTGATGTTAAAGATGTACACATGACCGATTTAATTTCTGGTCGTGAAACGTTAGAAGATATTCAATTTTTAGGTGCAGTTGGAGGTTTCTCAAACTCTGATGTTTTAGGTTCTGCTAAAGGTTGGGCTGGAGCTATTAAATACAATGAAAAAGCTAATAAGGTCATTAACAATTTCTTTGATAGAGCAGATACTTTATCTGTTGGCATTTGTAATGGTTGTCAGCTATTTATGGAGTTAGATCTTATTAATCCTGAGCATGATATGCATGGAAAGATGATACATAACGACTCTAAAAAGCATGAAAGTAGTTTTACTTCAGTAGCTGTTCAAAAAAACAATTCGGTTATGCTTTCATCATTAGAAGGCACAACATTAGGTGTATGGATTAGTCATGGTGAAGGTAAATTTAACTTACCAAAAACTGAAGACCAATACAATATTGTTGCCAAATATGGTTATAAAGGGTATCCTAATAATCCTAACGGTTCAGATTTTAATACAGCTATGCTTTGTGATAAAACAGGTCGTCATTTAGTAACGATGCCACATATTGAACGTTCAACTTTTCAATGGAATTGGGCTAACTATCCAGAAAACAGAAAAGATGAAGTATCTCCTTGGTTAGAAGCTTTTGTAAATGCAAGACTTTGGATTGAAAAAAACTAATTTTCATTAATAATGAGTTAAAATACACATAAAAATGCTACAATAATCTATCTGTTTATTTAAAAATAATTGCCTGAAATCGAATTAACTATGATTTTTTACATAATTTAGCTCCGGATTTATGCGATTTATTTAATTTAAATGAAAGTTAAGGGATTCATTTAAAAAATAGTTAGTTATTAAATAATAATCAAAAAAGCATTTATCCATGCTATCAATCAGTTAGCTAGGAGCTGTTTAAATACAGCTCCTTTTTTTGCAACTATTTGAAATGGGTATAAAATCTGATACTTTGTAAGACTATTCAAAAATCCCTTGATATTACATCTATTCTATGACAGAAATTACACGCCTTTTTGATTTTCCTTATTATCAATTAGAAAAATATAATCTTGATGCTGCTTTAGTTACAAAAAAAGATGGTGTTTGGAATAAAACATCTACAAAAGAGTATCTTAATAAAGCTAATGCAGTTAGTAGAGCTTTATTAAAATTGGGTATTAATAAAGATGATAAAATAGCAATAATCTCCTCGACAAACAGAACCGAATGGAATATTATGGATATTGGTATACTTCAATTAGGTGCACAAAACATACCTATATATCCAACTATTTGTGCAGAAGATTATGAATATGTATTAAACCATAGCGAATCTATTTATTGCTTCGTTTCTGACATAGAAGTATTAGAAAAGGTAAATAAAGTAAAAGCCAACACTAAATTAAAAGAAGTGTATTCTTTTGATCACATAGAAGGCTGTAAACACTATTCAGAATTATTCGAACTTGGAAAAAATGAGAGTAATCAACCAGAAGTAGAAGCCAGAAAAGACACTGTAAAACCAACTGATCTAGCAACTATTATTTATACCTCTGGCACTACAGGAAAACCAAAAGGCGTTATGCTATCTCATGATAATATAACAAGTAATGTACTAAATAGCGTCTCTCGCTTACCACTTTCTGGCGACAACCCAAAAGTATTAAGCTTTCTTCCTATTTGTCATATTTTTGAACGCGTACTAATTTACATATATCAACATGCTGGTGTTTCTATATACTATGCAGAAGGTATTGATAAAATTGGTGATAATGCTAAAGAAATAAAACCCAACCTAATGAGTGTTGTTCCTAGACTTCTAGAAAAAGTGTATGACAAAATTTATGCAAAAGGAGCCGATTTAACAGGTATTAAAAGTAAATTATTTCATTGGGCAATAGCTTTAGGAGAACAATGGAAACCCTATGGTCAAAATGGAGCTTGGTATGAATTTAAACTTAAAATTGCTAGCAAACTTATTTTTAGTAAATGGCGTGAAGCACTAGGTGGCGAACTAACTACGATGGTATCAGGTAGTGCAGCTTTACAATCTAGATTAACACGTCTATTTTGTGCTGCTGGCATGCAAATAATGGAAGGTTACGGATTAACCGAAACCTCACCAGTTATATCAGTTGGTAAATATGCTGACACCATGTTTAAAGTAGATACTGTAGGAAAACCTATTGAAGGTGTAGAAGTAAAAGTAGCAGAAGATGGAGAGCTATTAATAAAAGGTAGAAACGTTATGATGGGTTATTTTAAAGACCCACAAAAAACAGCTAGTGTAATGACAGGCGACTTTTTTCATACAGGAGATAAAGGTGAAATTGATCTAGATGGTTTCTTAAAAATTACAGGTCGTAAAAAAGAAATGTTTAAAACTTCTGGTGGAAAATATATAATTCCAACATTGCTAGAAAACGAATTAAAACAATCTAGATTTATAGAACAAGTAATGGTTGTTGGTGAAGGCGAAAAAATGCCTGCTGCTATTATACAACCTAACTTTGATTTTATAAAAGAATGGATAGACAGAAAAGGCATACAAATTGAAAAAACACAAGACGCAATTGCTAATTCTCAAATAATTATTGACAGAATTCAAAAAGAAGTCGATCAGTGCAATTCTCATTTTGGAAATTGGGAAAAAATAAAACGCTTTGAACTTACACCTAATATATGGTCCATTGATGGTGGTCATTTAACACCAACAATGAAAATGAAACGCGATATTATTAAAGGCATTCATCAAGACTTATACGATAAAATATACCGTTAATAAACCTAACTAAGCTATCTATATTTTAGATGGCTTTTTTTATATACAATTTTAAATTTATTATGCATGCATAATAAATTTTTACTATCTTTGAAATCGTAACTAACTTATTACGTATTCAAAATGAAAGACAAAACTATTGATTACATGCTAAGAACCACATGGTTAGCTGTAAATAAAATGTATAATGAAGAAGCTGCCAAATTTGGTACAACAATGGCTACGGGTTTTACATTATTAAGTATTGACCCAGAAGAAGGCACTCCATCTACCTCTCTTGGTCCAATTATGGGAATGGAAGCTACAAGCCTTTCTAGAATACTAAAACGTATGGAAGAGTTAGAGCTAATAGTACGTAAACCAAACCCAAATGATGGAAGAGGTGTTTTAATTCATTTAACAGATTTTGGAAAAGAAAAAAGGCGAGACGCAAAAGAACGTGTTTTAGTCTTTAATGAAACAATAAGAGAACATGTTTCTGATGAAAAACTAAAACACTTTTATGAAGTTTCAGACACCATAAACGAATTAATTTCCAATAAAAAAATATATAATAAAGAATCTATTTTAAAATAAGATGAGCAAACGTAGAATTAAAAAAATAGCCATTATAGGTTCAGGAATTATGGGAAGCGGTATCGCTTGTCATTTTGCTAATATTGGTGTTGATGTTTTATTATTAGACATCGTTCCTAGAGAACTTAACGACAAAGAAAAAGCAAAAGGTTTAACGCTTGAAGACAAAGTGGTTAGAAACCGTTTAGTTAATGATGCTTTAAAAGCGTCTTTAAAATCTAAACCTTCACCTATTTACAGTCAAGCTTTCGCTAATAGAATCACTACAGGAAATCTGGAAGATGATATTGCTAAAGTAAAAGATGTAGATTGGATTATGGAAGTTGTGGTTGAAAGACTAGACATTAAGCAACAGGTTTTTGAAAAGCTTGAAAAACACAGAACACCAGGTACGTTAATTACATCAAACACCTCTGGCATTCCTATAAAGTTTATGAACGAAGGTCGTAGTGAAGATTTCCAGAAGCATTTCTGTGGAACACACTTTTTTAATCCTGCACGTTACTTAAAATTATTCGAAATAATTCCTGGACCAGATACGTCTTCAGAAGTTTTAGATTTCTTAAATGGTTATGGAGAACAATTCTTAGGAAAAACATCTGTAGTTGCTAAAGACACACCTGCATTTATAGGAAATAGAATCGGGATTTTTAGTATTCAAAGTTTGTTTCACGCAGTTAAAGATTTAGATCTAACTATTGAAGAAGTCGATAAATTATCTGGACCAGTAATTGGTCGTCCAAAATCTGCAACCTTTAGAACTGTTGATGTTGTTGGGCTAGACACTCTAGTACATGTTGCAAATGGTATTGCAGATAATTGTAAAAACGATGAACGTTTAGCGCTTTTTAAATTACCAGATTTCGTCAACACAATGATGGAAAACAAATGGTTAGGAAGTAAAACGGGTCAAGGATTTTATAAAAAAACCGTTTCAGCAGAAGGCAAAAAAGAAATATTAAGTTTAGACTTAAACACTTTAGAATACCGTTCTGCTAAACGTGCAAAATTTGCGACTTTAGAATTAACAAAGTCAATAGATAATGTTGCAGACCGTTTTAAAGTATTAGTAAAAGGAAAAGATAAAGCTGGTGAATTCTACAGAAAAAGTTTCGCTGCATTATTCGCCTACGTTTCAAATCGTATTCCAGAAATTACAGATGAATTATATAAAATTGACGATGCTATGAAAGCTGGTTTTGGCTGGCAACATGGTCCTTTTCAAATTTGGGATGCCATTGGTGTAGAAAAAGGTATCGAAATGATGAAAGCTGAAGGTTTAAAACCTGCAGATTGGGTACACGACATGATTGCTTCAGGTAGCGATAACTTCTACTCTATTACAGATGGTGCGTCTTACAGTTATGATATTCCAAAGAAAATACAAGAAAAAATTCCTGGACAAGATTCTTTTATCATTTTAGATAATGTTAGGAAAACAACCGAAGTTTTCAAAAACTCTGGTGTATCTGTTCAAGATTTAGGAGATGGTATTCTAAATGTAGAATTCCAATCTAAAATGAACACTATTGGTGGAGACGTTTTAGCAGGATTAAATAAGGCTATTGATATGGCTGAAAAAGATTTTGCCGGACTAGTAGTTGGTAACCAAGGTCCAAATTTCTCAGTTGGTGCAAACATAGGCATGATTTTTATGATGGCTGCCGAGCAAGAATATGACGAGCTTAACGCAGCTATTAAATATTTTCAAGACACAATGATGCGTATGCGTTATTCTTCAATTCCAACAATTTCTGCACCTCATGGTATGGCACTTGGTGGTGGTTGCGAGATTTCATTACACGCAGATAAAATTGTTGCAGCAGCAGAAACTTATATGGGACTTGTAGAGTTTGG